>JBFWSL010000049.1:0-16270 GCA_050248375.1 Hyphomicrobiales bacterium
CGAGGTCGAGGCGGCGAACCGCCAGCAGGAAGCCGAACGCACCGGCGACCGCAGGGACGCCGAGACCTGGCGCCGCATCCGCGCCTCCGTGCGCGAGCTCAGGCCGGCAAGGCAGGGCTGACGCACCCCGCGAGGCGGGTGCGCAAGGCCTCAAGCGGCGAAACTGCTGATAGACTCTTGGCGGTGGCGTCCGCGGCGCCGACTCCTTAAAAGGAGAGCGCCGGCGGCGCGGCCGCCTGTTTTTTTGCCTTCCGGAGAGCAGCACCGTGAGCAAGAGCAAGCCTGTCGTCCTCGTCACCCGCAAGCTTCCCGACGCCGTCGAGGCCCGCCTCGCGCGGGATTACGAGGCGCGGCTCAATCCGGCCGACAAGCTCTACGACGCCGACGAACTGGTGAAGCGCGCCGAGGGCGCCGACGCCATCATGCTCTGCCACACCGAGAGACTGAGCCCCGACGTGATCGCGCGCCTGCCCTCCAGCGTCAGGATCGCCGCCAATTTTTCAGTCGGCTACGACCATGTGGACACCGCCGCCGCGAAGAAGCGCGGGCTCGTCGTCACCAACACTCCCGACGTGCTTTCCGACGCGACCGCCGAGACGGCGATCCTCTGCCTGCTCGGCGCCGCGCGCCGCGCCAGCGAGGGCGAACGCCTCGTGCGCACCGGCGAATGGCGCGACTGGAGTCCGGCCTTCATGGTCGGCACCCAGATCACCGGCAAGCGCATCGGCATCGTCGGCATGGGCCGCGTCGGCCAGGTGGTGGCCGACCGCGCCCGCGGCTTCGGTATGGAAGTGCACTATCACAACCGCAAGCGGCTGCCGCAGGACCTTGAGAAGGGCGCGGTCTTCCATGAAGACCTCGACGCCATGCTGCCGCTGTGCCAGGTGCTGTCGCTCAACTGCCCGGCGACGCCGCAGACCCGGGGCCTGCTCGATGCCCGGCGCATCGCCCTCCTGCCCGACGGCGCCATCGTCGTGAACACCGCGCGCGGCGCGCTGGTGGACGACGACGCCCTCATCGCGGGCCTGAAGGCCGGCAAGCCCGCCGCGGCCGGCCTCGACGTGTTCAACAACGAGCCCGACATCGATCCGCGCTACCGCGACCTGCCCAACACCTTCCTGCTGCCCCATATCGGCAGCGCCACCCGGGAGACCCGCGACGCCATGGGTTTCCGCGCCTGCGACAACCTCGACGCCTTTTTCGCCGGAAGAGAGCCCGGCGACCGGGTCGCCTGACACCGCTGCACGGCCGCGCCCGCGCGACGATCACGAATTGTCTCGCCGGGCGGGCTTGCCATTGCCAGTCCCTGTGCAGCGTGCTCAATATCCAGGCAGAGGCGACTCGGCCCCGCCGTGCCGCCGGTGTTTAATTCCCGCGCAACTCTCTGGCGGCACGCCGCATTCATGTCCTCCGTCCGGCATCTCGTTCCCCTGTTCATCGCCGCCGCCATTCTGCTGGCGGGCAACGGCATCCAGGGCACCCTCATCACCCTGCGGGCCAACACCGAGGGCTTCCAGGACGCCGTCATCGGCCTGATCGGCACCGCCTATTTCGTCGGCTTCGGCGTCTCCTGCCTGTGGACCCCGCACCTGATCCGCAGCGTCGGCCATATCCGCGTCTTCGCCGGCCTCGCCTCCATCGCCGCCGCGGGCACGCTCGCCCTGCCCCTGGTCATAGACCCCATCTTCTGGGTTCTGATCCGCTTCACCACGGGCTTCTGCTTCTCCGGCCTGTTCACCGTCATGGAGAGCTGGCTCAACGCCAGTTCCCGCAACACCGACCGCGCCCGGGTGCTCAGCATCTACCGCATCGTCGATCTGGGTTCGGTCGCGGGAGCACAGTTCTTCCTGCCTGTCTTCGGCACCGGCGGCTTCGAACTGTTCGTTATTATCGGCATCCTGTTCTGCCTGTCGCTGGTGCCGGTCTCCCTGGCCGACAACTCCAGTCCCCAGGCGCCGGAGGCCTTCAGCTTCAACCTGAAGGCGGTCTGGCTGATCTCGCCCATCGCCTGCATCGGCTGCCTCACGCTCGGCCTCACCAACAGCTCCTTCCGGCTCATCGGCCCGCTCTATGCCGAGCGCATGGGCCTGGACACCGCCGGAGTGGCCATCTTCGTCGCCGCCAACATCGTCGGCGGTGCCCTGCTGCAATATCCGCTGGGCTACATGTCGGACCGCTACGACCGCCGCTGGCTGGTGGTGGTGGCGACCCTGGGAGCGGCCTTCGCCGGGATTTTCCTCACCACCGTCGGACCCGGCACCCCGATGCTGATCTACGCCGGATCCTTCCTGTTCGGGGCCTTCGCCATCCCGCTCTATTCGCTCTCCATCGCCCACGCCAACGACAGGGCCAAGGACAGCCAGTATGTGCTGGTGGCGGCCGGCCTGCTGTTCGTCTACTCCATCGGCGCCAGCGTGGGGCCTTTCCTCAGCTCCGTGGTCATCTCCACCTTCGGCGCGCCGGCCTTCTTCGCCTACACCAGCATCGTCCATATCGTGCTGGTGGCGGCCACCCTGGCCCGCATGGCGGTCGCGCCCCGGGTGCCGGGCAAACGCCGCTCGGTCTTCGCCGGCCTGCTGCGCACATCCCCGGCCATTGCCCGCATGGCCCAGTCCAAGCGGCCAAAATCTGCGAAATCCTAGGTTTGGAACCTTTTTTTTGCCGCCATGTGCCCATATATTCGATGGTGCCGGCTTCGGCCGGCTATGGCGATAAACGGTTGTCGTAATAAACCCATCGGACCCGGGGGCGGTACCCGGCGCCTCCACCAGATCCCATCCGCGGCGCGGGTGGGATGTGACGGGGGCGAAACAGGATCGACGAGGGCGTAAAGGGCATACTTTCGCTCGGCATGGTTCCGCCGTTATCGGGCCACCATTATAGTTGCCAACGACAACTATGCCGAGGCTCGTCTCGCTGCCTAGTCGGCGCGACAACCTCAAATCCAAGTCCTGATCCGTCGCTGGATCCAGGCGCGGTTTCGGAGGGCACCGGGCAACAGAAGCCCTCCACTCAATTCCTGCCTGGCCTGCCGGGCGGCAACGAAGAAGCAACGAAAGCTCCCGAAGCGGCAAGGTCATGACTGGCGACAGGATCAGATACGATCTTCTCACCCAGAACGCGCTGAGAGGCGTGGTCAAGACCGTGCTGGAGCAGGTCGCGCGCACCGGCCTGCCCGGCGATCATCATCTGTATGTCGCCTTCGACACCCGCGCGCCCGGAGTGACCATCTCCCCGCGCCTGAAGGAGCAGTACCCGGAAGAGATGACGATCGTTCTCCAGTACCAGTTCTGGGATCTGGAGATTTCGCCGGACCGCTTCGAGGTGAAGCTGTCCTTTTCCGACATACCGGAGCGGCTGGTGGTGCCCTTCGCCGCGGTAAAGGCCTTCTACGATCCCAGCGTCCAGTTCGGCCTGCAGTTCGGCGCGCCGGGCCACGCCAACGACCAGGCGCCCGAGGAGATCGCCGCCAACCTGCCGGCCATCGAGGCCCAGGACCAGGACGAAGAAGCCGCGGACGAGCCGCCCACCCCACCTCCCGCCAGGGAAGCCCAGGCCGGCGGCGGCGCACAGTCCGGCTCTCCCGCCAAGGTCGTCCACCTCGACACTTTCCGCAAGAAATAGCCTCCCGGCGTCTCCGGAAGCCGAAGGAAGCATTGGCCGCGCCGCGCGAATGCGCTAAATGGCGGGCGGCGCCGGGGACCGTTCCCTGCGCGCGACCGGACCCATTTCTCACGCCCGTGGCAGGACATGACCAGCACCCGCACCGAGACAGACTCCTTCGGCCCCCTCCAGGTTGACAGCAGCAGGTATTGGGGCGCCCAGACCCAGCGCTCCCTCGGCAACTTCAGGATCGGCGGCGAGACCATGCCGGTCCCGCTCGTGCGCGCGCTCGGCGTCATCAAGAAGTCCGCCGCCCTCACCAACATGGAACTCGGCATCCTGGACAGGAAGACCGGCAAGGCCATCGCCCAGGCCGCCCAGGAGGTCATGGACGGCAAGCTGAACGGCAACTTCCCCCTCGTGGTGTGGCAAACCGGCTCCGGCACCCAGACCAACATGAACGCCAACGAGGTGATCTCGAACCGCGCCATCGAGATCCTGGGCGGCACCATGGGCTCCAAGAAGCCGGTGCATCCCAACGACCACGTCAACATGTCCCAGTCGTCCAACGACACCTTCCCCACCGCCATGCACATCTCCGCCGTGGAGCAGGTGCACCACGCCCTGCTGCCCGCGCTGGAGCACACGGCCAAGGCGCTCGAGGTGAAGGCGAAGGCCTGGGCGAAGATCATCAAGAACGGCCGCACGCATCTGCAGGACGCGACGCCCGTTACGCTCGGACAGGAATTCTCCGGCTACGCCGCGCAGGTCCGCCTCGGCATCGCCCGGGTGAAGGCCACCCTGCCCCGGCTCTATCCGCTGGCCCAGGGCGGCACCGCGGTCGGCACCGGCGTCAATTCGAAGAAGGCCTTCGCGAGGAAGTTCGCTCATCATGTGGCAAAGCTGACCAAGCTGCCCTTCGTCACCGCGCCCAACAAGTTCGAGGCGCTGGCCGCCCATGACGCCATCGTCGAACTGTCGGGCGCGCTCAACGTCCTGGCCGTCAGCCTGTTCAAGATCGCCAACGATATCCGGCTGCTGGGCTCGGGCCCGCGCGGCGGCCTCGGCGAACTGTCCCTGCCCGAGAACGAGCCCGGCTCCTCCATCATGCCCGGCAAGGTCAACCCCACCCAGTGCGAGGCAATGACCATGGTCTGCTGCCAGGTGATGGGCAACCACACCGCCGTCACCGTCGCCGGCAGCCAGGGCCACTTCGAGCTGAACGTGTTCAAGCCCGTGATGATCTACAATGCGCTGCAATCCATCCGTCTGCTGGCCGACGCCTGCAACAGCCTCACCGACAACTGCATCGTCGGCATCGAGCCCAACATGGACCGCATCAACGAGCTAATGGAACGCTCGCTCATGCTGGTCACGTCGCTGGCTCCCGTCATCGGCTACGACAAGGCCACGGAGATCGCCAAGGCCGCCCACAAGCGCGGCACGACACTGCGCGAGGAGGCGCTCAGGCTGGGCTACGTCTCCGGAGCCGATTTCGACCGCATCGTGCGGCCGAAGGACATGATCGGCCCCGGCAAGTGACCCGATGTCGGCCAGGCCGCGCAAACGGTCCGTGATGGTGGCCGGGCACCGCACCAGCCTCTCGCTCGAGGACGCCTTCTGGAAAGCGCTGCACGAGGTCGCCGCCGGCAGGGGCGTCAGCGTTCCCGTTCTGGTCGAACAGATCGACAAGACCCGCGCCGGCGCCAGCCTCTCCGGCGCCATACGCGTCTACCTGCTGGAGGACTTCCGCCGGCGCGCGCGCACCGCGCCCGCGGACTGAGTCACCGCCGTCTTCTTGGCACGCCCACTCCCGAAACCCCGGCTTCACGCCGAGATTTACAAGATGGAGATAGACCCCGGGCCAAGCCCGGGGTTTCGATTCCGTTTCGCGAACGCAATTACGAAACCCCGGCTTCGGGCCGGGGTCCACAAGACCGGGCCTGGTCCGGTGGTTCGTTCCTCCCAGGCTTTCAGCGCCGTCGCGCGATGGCCATGCTAGTCGCCGCCGCTGCGCAGGATGTCGCGCTCGCGGAAGGACGGCCGCGCGGGCGGCGCGGGAGCCGTCACCGCGTCGGGAATAACCGGCTCCGGCGGCGACAGCGCCTCCGGCGCGCCCTGAGGCTGTATGCCTTGTTGCTGGGCTTCGGGCGTCAGCCACGGCAGCGGCGCGGGCTCCTGCGACAACGGTGACGGCGGTTGTGCCGGTGGCGGCGGCGGAAAGGACGGCGCCGCGGCGGAAGGCGGCAGCGGCGCTGGCGCGTCCCGCGGCGGTAGCGGCGACAGCGGCGGCAACGGGCGCGATGTCACACCCTCCCCGCGGGGAACCGGCAGAGGCGGAGGCAAAGGCCTCGCGTCGGGAGCGGCGGCGACCGGCGGCGCGGACGGCACGGCCGGAGCCGCGGCTTCCGGCCTGGTCTCCCGTCTGGTCTCGGGGCGCGCTTCCGGCCGGGGCGCCGGCAGGGCTGCCGGCATCTCGGGCTTTTTCGGCGGCGCAGGAACGGAGGCCTCCGGCGCGGTGCGCTTCGGGGCCGGCGCCCCGCTCTCGGAAATCGGTTTTTTCTTGCCGGGCGTGACGTCGAGCTTCTCCAGCGTCTCCACGTCCTTTTCCATGCGGGCGATGGTGACGAAGCGCTCCAGCGCCTCCACCTCCATGTCGGGAGAGATGCGTCCCAGATCCTCCACCGGACCGACGAAAGCGAGCGCGATCTGAGGCTCGGCCCCTTCGGTGTCCGGCTTCACCGCGGACACAACCCACTCGCTGTCGAGCCTGAGGCTCGACAGCTCCAGGAAGCTGGCCACCGATGCCCAGCCATCCTTGCCCGCCAGTTCCGTCTTGTCGAAACGCACCACGCCGTTGCGCACCACGAAGGGAACCTCGACGCCGGAGAAGGCGAGATCGCCACGGGCCAATGCCTCGAAGGCGAGCGAAGCCAGCTTGTCGCCGGAAGGCTGCTGCTCCCGCGGCGTGCGGCTGGCGGCGGCCACCACCGAGCGCGGCGCGCCGGGCGCCAGCCTCATGATCCGCCCGGCGGAAACGGATAGCTTGCCCTGACCGCCGAGACCGGCGGCAATGCCGTTCGGCGTGAGGCCTTCCCCGTTCACGCTCAGGCTGAGTTCGGCCTTTCCTTGCGCCAGAGGCTTGCCGCGCACGTCCTTGACGATTTCCCCCACGGAAAGGCCGGTGGCCTTGGCGTTCGCTTCGAAGGCCATGCCACCGCCGCGCTTGCCCAGCCTCGTGCTGCCGCTGAAGGAGCCGCCATAAAGCCCGCCACGCACCTCTGTCACGCTGAGCTCGCCGCCGGACAGCTCCGCCTTCAGCGTCGCGTCCTTCAGCACCATCGCGCCGAGCAGCCGCAGCCTGCCCGCCTCGAGCGAGAAGTCGCCCGACGCGCTCTCGATCAGTTCCGTCTCGAAGCCCCGCTCCGGCCATACCGACGCTCCCGGGCGAACGCTGCGCACGGCCGGGGCCTCCTGCTGCACCTGGTCCGACAGCACGGGCGACAGCAGCAGCGGCAGCGAAGCCTCGCGCGCCTTGATACTGCCGGAGAAACGCGGCGCGGCGCCCGACAGGTCGAGCTCTCCACGGCCCGTGAAGGGCGCGCCGCCCGCCTCGCCCGTCAGGGAGGCGACGCGATAGAGCTTGTTCTTCAGCGTGACCGAGCCCTTGGCATGAAAGGCGTTGCCGCCGCCGCGCGAGTCGGCGGGACGCCCGGCCAGGCCCGCCAGCAACACCGCGTCGCCGGCCTTCACCTCGGCGTCGCCCTCGAAGCTGGCGCCGTCCTCCGGGAAGGCCGCGCGGCCCTTGATGCGGATATCCACGCCCGCGCCGCTGACCGAAACGCTGGTGTCGATCCCTGTCCTCGGCACGCCGCTGACGGCGATGGATGCCGAACCCTCCCCCTGGGGATAGCCTTCGGCTGTCCCGACGGAGGGAAACAACTGCCCGAGCAGCTCGCGGCCCTTCGGGTTGTCGAGCTTGCCTTCCAGCGACAGCCTGGCGCCGGCGCTATCCGCCAGCGCGCCATCGAAATCGAAATGCGCTTCCACGCGGCTCTGCGCCAGCGTGCCCCGCAAGGTTCCGTCCAGGCCCTTGTTGTCGGGACGCGACTTCACGTCCAGCTTCAGGCTGGCCGGTGACAGGCGCTTGGCGCGCGCATCGTTGCGCGCCACGGGTTCGGGCAGGTCGAACAGTCCCGCCAGCAGCTTGAAGGCTTCCGCGTTGCCCGCGTCCATGGTGACCGACATGTCGCCGCCCGCATGTCCACCCAGATCGGCGAGCCTGCCGGCGGCCTTGAGCGTCAGCCCTCCGCTGGAGGCGAAGGAGAACTTGTCGATGCGTACCGAGCCGTCCTTCGCCGTGACGTCGGCCTCCAGCGCCCCCGCGCCGAGCCCGGGGAGCGACACCGAGCCGACGCCCAGATCGAGCCGCGTGCTGGCGTCGAACAGCCAGCCGAGCGCGCCCTTCTTCTCGCCATCGCCGTCCTTGCCCCCGGAGGCGCCGCCACCCGGCAGCAGGCTGGTCAGCGACGGCAGCGCGTCCGCGCCCAGCGCCCTGGCGAGGTCGAGCCGGTCGCTGCGAAGGCGGATATCCAGCTCGCGCGGCTCCTGGCTGCGCAGCTTCAGGCCGCCGGTGAAGCTGGAGCCGAGCTGTTCGCCGCTCGCCTCCTCGATGACGATGCTCTCCGGGCCGAGCGCGACCCGGCCCCTGATGGAGAAGTCGCCGCTGCCTTCCGCCGCGATCGGTGCGGCCTGCGTGCCCGCCCACAGCAGGAGACGGCTCAGACGGCCGCCGCTCATGTCCACATCCCCGGAGAAGCCGGCATGGCCCTCCCGCGCCCGCAGCGCCCCGTTCAGCGACAGCCGGCTCTCGCCCGGCAGCATCGCATCGAAGCGCTCCAGCGTGAGCGCGCCCTTGCGGCTGCGCAATTCCGCGGAGATGTCCTTGATCACGTCGCCGCCGACGGCGGCCTGATTGAGCTTCAGGTCGAGACGGCCGTCGCCGAGCGACACCGCCTTCTCGAGCAACGGCATCGCCGCGTCCGCGATCCGCGCCAGAGGCGTCTGCTCCGGATTCGCGGCCGGAAACAGGCCGTCCAGGTCGAGCAGCCGCGCCGCCAGCCGAGCGTCGAGATGCGGCTCGCCGCCGTAGTCGACGACCAGGGATCCGGTGAAGGCCTGCTGCTTGCCATTGCGCCGGACGGTGATCTCGGCGTCATGGAACCGCGCCTGCGCGGCGTCGGCCGTGAGCTGTGACTTCACCTCCAGAGGCGCGTCGCCCGCCGCCGCGATCACCCGCTGCTGCGCGGGATCGCCTTCGGCGCGCATCGTGAACTGGCCGTCATACCGGGGCGCGGTCGAGAAACCGCTGATGGTGCCGTCGAGCGAGTAGCCGAATTCCGCTTCGATGTCGTTGAGCACGGCCTTGAGACGCACGCTGCCGTCGGCTTCCCTGCGGCCGGTGGAGAAACGCAGCACCCGCGGCGAAGCTGCATGCTCGAACGTACCGGAGAACTTGTAGGGGCCTTCCAGCGAGCGGGCCGACAGTTCTCCCGATACCTTGTCCAGCGACAGCATCGGCCCGTCCGCGCGCAGCAGGTTGAGCGTGCCGCCGGTGATCTTGACCGACTCCAGCGCCACCTTTTCCGGCATGAACGGGATGCCGGTGGCGGACTGGCCGATGTCCTTCCAGCCGGGTTCGCCGCCCTCGCCCAGCTTGAGGTTCACCACCGGCTCATCCAGCTCCACCTGCCGCGCCTCCAGCGTGGCGCTGAGCAGCGGCGGCACCGCGAGCCACACGCTGAAGGACTTCGCCGCCGCGAAGGGCGTGTCGAAAGAGCCGTTCTCATCCGCCACGTTGACGGATTCGAAGCGCAGCACAGGCGCCGGCAGCAACGTCAGCGAGACGTTGCCGCCAACGTCCACCTTGCGGCCGACCAGTGCGGAGGCCTGCTCCTCGAACACGCTGCGGTAGTCGTTCCAGTCGAAGAACAGGGGCGCGGCGAACAGCGCGCTCAGCGCGAGCACCAGGAGGGCAGAGAACAGGGTCAGCAGCGAGTTCATGCGGCAACCGCCGCCCCGACCGCTTCACCGCGGTCCGGCGTCTCCCTGTCCAGGTTCATTGCTCTTGGCTGCCTGATGCTGCTGCCTGCCATTACAAGTCGATGATCTTTCCCGGATTCAGGATGTTGCCGGGATCGAGCGTCCGCTTTATGGCGGCCATCACGTCCACGCCCGCGCCGTGCTCGGCCCGCAGGTAGCCCATCTTGCCCGAGCCGACGCCATGCTCGCCCGTGCAGGTGCCGTCCATCGCGATCGCCCGCTCCACCAGCCGCTTCAGGAACCCCTTTCCTGTCTCCATTTCCTTCGCATCGTTCAGGTCGATCATTGCGAGCACATGGAAATTCCCGTCTCCCACATGGCCGACGATGGGCGCGATAAGCCCGCACGCGACGATGTCCCTGTGGGTCTCGGTCACGCATTCCGCCAGCCGTGAGATCGGCACGCACACGTCGGTCACGATGGGCTCGCAGCCCGGACGCCAGGACTTGGCCGCGAAAAAGGCCTCGTGCCGCGCGGTCCAGAGCCTGTTGCGGTCTTCCGGGCGCTCCGCCCACTGGTAGTCGCCGCCGCCGTTGCGGCCCGCGATTTCCCGGAATATCTCCACCTGCTCCCGCGCGCCAGCCACGGTTCCGTGAAATTCCAGGAACAGCGTCGGCTTCTCCGCCAGCCCCAGATGGCTATGAGCGTTGCAGGCGCGGATCTGCACCTCGTCCAGCAGTTCGATACGGGCCACCCCCAGACCGAGCTGGATTGCCTCGATGGCGGCGTCGCAGGCCCCCTCGATGCTCTCGAACGGACACACCGCCGAGAGGATCGCCTCCGGGATGCCGTGCAGCCTCAGCGTCACCTCGGTGATGATGCCGAGCGTGCCCTCCGATCCCACCAGCAGCCGGGTGAGGTCGTAGCCGGCCGAGGACTTGCGCGCCCGCCGCGCCGTACGGACAATCCTGCCATCGGCCATCACCGCCGTGACGCTGATCACCGCCTCGCGCATGGTGCCGTAGCGCACCGCGCTGGTCCCCGAAGCCCGGGTGGCGGCCATGCCGCCGATGGTGGCGTCCGCCCCGGGATCGACGGGGAAGAACAGGCCCCTGTCCCGCAGATACTCGTTGAGCTGCTTGCGGGTGACGCCGGCCTCGACCGTGCAGTCCAGGTCGCCGTCGTTGACCTCCAGGATGCGGTTCATGCCCGACAGGTCGAGACAGATGCCGCCCCGCGGCGCGTTCAGGTGCCCTTCGAGCGAGGTGCCGGCGCCGAAGGGGATGACCGGCACGCCATGGCTGGCGCAAAGCGCCACGATCCCGGCCACCTCTTCCGTGGTCTGGACGAACGCCACCGCGTCGGCAGGCTGGTTGGCCAGCCAGGTGAGCGTGGAGCCATGTTGCTCGCGCACGGCCGCCGCCGTGCTGAGCCGCTTGCCAAAGCGCTCACGCAGCGCCGCGATCACCGTCTCGAGTCCGCTTTCGTCCGCGCGCGCGCCCTGTATTGCCGCTGCCTCAGGCATGCCTGTCCACTGACCTCTCTGTGCCCGGATTTGACAATTCACTGTAGCAAATCCCGGGGCTTGGCCGAAAGACAAGTGCGGCATAGGGTGTTCCGGAAGCGGGGCGGGATTTCAGGGGCTTCGGGCGGTTTTCTCCCGGCCCGTTGGACCACACACGACGCAATGCGCAGGCCGGGCGAGGAAAAAGCTGATTCCCCAGAGGACGGCGGGTCCACCGCGCAGTCCCCGCGCGGGCCCCTGCTCGGCAAGCTGGTCGAACTGGCCCGGCTGGTCCGCCAGGTCTTCATCCAGAAGACCCTTCCCAACGTCAGGGAGTTCATCGCCGAGAGGCAGTTGCTGATCTGGGCCGTCGCCCTGGCCATCGGCATCGGCGCGTCCTACCTGGCCATCGTCTTCCGCCTGCTCATCGGCTTTTTCCAGCTTCCCTGGCTCGGCACGGTCAGCGAGCACGTCTACGAGGCCGCCAGCGGCCTGCCCTGGTGGGTCATCCTGGTGGCGCCGGCCGCCGGGGGCCTGTGCGTGGGCCTGCTGCTGGAATACGCCATGCCGGGCCGCCGCGCGCCCGCCGTCGCCGACGTGATCGAGGCCCGCGCCCTGCTTGGCTGCCGCATTCCCCTGCGTACCGGCCTCATAGGCGCCTTCATCTCGGCGCTCTCGCTGGGCTGCGGCGGCAGCGCCGGGCGCGAGGGACCCGTCGTGCATCTGGGCGCGGCGCTGGCCTCCGTGCTGGAGGACTATTTCAAGCTGCCCCATGCCACCCGGCGCACGCTGCTCGCCTGCGGCGTCGCCGCCGCCGTCTCCGCGTCCTTCAACGCGCCCATAGCCGGGGTCCTGTTCGCCCATGAGGTGATCCTCGCCCACTATGCCATGCGCGCCTTCGTGCCCATCGTCATATCGAGCGTGGCGGCCACCGTGATCGCCCGCATCCACCTGGGCGACTACCCGGCCTTCTTCATTCCCAACTACCAGATCACCTCCTACTGGGAGTTTCCCGCCTTCGCCCTGCTCGGGCTGACCTGCGCGGCCGTCGCCATCTGCTTTCAGTTCGCGCTGATCGCCACCGACCGCATCACACGGCAGATCGAGATGCCGCTCTGGCTCCGTCCCGTCATCGGCGGCTTCCTGGTGGGCGGCATCGCCATCGCCTTCCCGCAGGTGCTCGGCGTCGGCTACGACGCCACCGACGCGGCGCTGAAGCTGCAATTCCCGCTCTGGCTGCTCCTCGCCCTGCTGGTGGCCAAGACGGCCGCCACCGCGATCACGCTGGCCAGCCGCTTCGGCGGCGGCATCTTCTCGCCATCGCTCTATATCGGCGCCGTGGCGGGCGCCGCCTATGGCATCATCGCGGCGAACGCCTTTCCCCAGATCGCCTCCAGCGAGGGCCTCTACGCCATCCTCGGCATGGGCGCCGTGGCCGGGGCCGTGCTCGGCGCCCCCATATCCACCGTGCTCATCGTCTTCGAGCTGACCGGCGGCTACCAGATGACCATCGCGCTGCTGCTGTGCGTGTCCATCTCCACCGCGCTGACCCAGGCCGTGCTCGGCATGAGCTATTTCCACTGGCAGCTCTCCACCCGCGGCCTCTTCCTGCAGGAGGGCCCGCACAAGTCCATCGTGCGCAGCCTCCGGGTGCGCGACTTCATGACCCTTCCCGCCGACGACATCGAGTTGCCCGAAGTGAAGGAGGACACCCCCATGCTCACCCCCGACGACACCGTCGAGGCGGCCCTGCGCGCCTTCGACAAGGCGGGACTGTCGCGGTTGCCGGTGGTGGACGCCAACGACGCGGCCCGCGTCATCGCCTGCGCCGATCATGTGAAGGCCCTCAACGCCTACAACGCCGCGCTCATCGCGGCCCATGAGGAAGAGCATCGCTAGGGTCCGTACTCGTCCCGGCCCTGTGGAAAGCGGCATTGCATCGCCATCCCGCCGCGACCATATGGAACACATATGGAACATCGCCCTTTTCCTGCCGCTCCCGGTGTTATAGTCCCTGCCCTGATGCACGAGATTCGCCCCGAAAGCCTGCCTGCCGAAGCCGACGGCGCCCTGCCTCTGTCCGCGCGCGCCTCCGCGAGACCGTCCTATCTGGACGGCCTCAACCCCGAGCAGCGCGAGGCGGTCACCGCCCTCGATGGCCCTGTGCTGGTGCTGGCCGGCGCGGGCACCGGCAAGACGCGGGTGCTGACCACCCGCATCGCGCATATCCTCGCCACGCGCCGCGCCCGTCCCGGACAGATCCTCGCGGTCACCTTCACCAACAAGGCGGCGCGCGAGATGAAGGATCGCGTCGGCCAGCTTGTCGGCGGCGTGGTCGAGGGCATGCCCTGGCTCGGCACCTTCCATGCCATCTCCGCGCGCATCCTGCGCCGCCACGCGGAGCTCGTGGGCCTGAAGCCCGGCTTCACCATCCTCGATACCGACGACCAGATCCGCCTCATCAAGCAGCTCATCGAGGCGGAAGGCATCGACGAGAAGCGCTGGCCGGCGCGCCAGTTCGCTTCCTATCTCGACAACTGGAAGAACCGCGGCCTCACTCCCGACAAGGTGACGGGCGGCGAGGCCTTCATTTTCGCCAACGGGCGCGGCGCCGAGCTGTACGCCGCCTACCAGCAGCGGCTGAAGGACCTCAACGCGGTGGACTTCGGCGACCTGCTGCTGGAAGGCCTGCGCCTGTTCAGCGAGAACCCGGACGTGCTGGCGGAATATCACGGCCGCTTCCGCTACATCCTCGTGGACGAGTACCAGGACACCAACGTGGCGCAGTATCTGTGGCTGCGCCTGCTCGCCCAGGGCGGCGGCAATGTCTGCTGCGTGGGCGATGACGACCAGTCCATCTACGGCTGGCGCGGCGCGGAGGTGGGCAACATCCTGCGCTTCGAGCGCGACTTCCCCGGCGCGAAAGTCATCCGGCTGGAGCGCAACTACCGTTCCACCGGCCATATCCTGGCCGCCGCCTCCGGCCTCATCGCCCACAACGCCGACAGGCTGGGCAAGACGCTGCATACCGACGTGGGCGACGGCGAGAAGGTGCGCCTGCAGGGTTGCTGGGACGACGACGAGGAGGCCCGCGTCATCGGCGAGGACATCGAACAACTCCAGCGCAAGCAGCACAACCTGAACGATATCGCCATCCTCGTGCGCGCCTCTTTCCAGATGCGCGCCTTCGAGGACCGCTTCATGACGCTCGGCCTGCCCTACCGCGTCATCGGCGGCCCGCGCTTCTACGAGCGCCAGGAGATCAAGGACGCCATCGCCTATCTCGAGGTGACCGCCAATCCGGCCAACGACCTCAAGTTCGAGCGCATCGTCAACACGCCCCGGCGCGGACTGGGCGAGGCGACGCTGAAGGAGCTGCATTCGCTTGCCCGCGCCAGCGGCTTTCCCCTGACCCAGGCGGCGCGCACCCTGATCGAGACCGAGGAGATCAAGCCGAAGGCGCGCAACGCCCTGCGCGATCTCATGGCTTCCTTCGACCGCTGGCGCGTCCAGTCGGAGACGATGTCACATATCGAGCTGGCCGGGATCGTTCTGGACGAATCCGGCTACACGGCCATGTGGCAGAAGGACAAGTCGCCCCAGGCCCAGACCCGGCTGGAGAACCTGAAGGAGCTGATCCGCTTCATGGAGGAGTTCGACACGCTCGCCGGTTTCCTCGAACATGTCTCGCTGGTCATGGACCGCGACAGCGACGACGCGACCGACCGCGTCAACGTCATGACCCTGCACTCCGCCAAGGGCCTCGAGTTCGACACCGTGTTCCTGGCCGGCTGGGAGGACGGTCTGTTCCCCCACCAGCGCAGCCTGGACGAGTCCGGCGGCGCGGGGTTGGAGGAAGAGCGCCGCCTCGCCTATGTGGGCCTGACCCGCGCCAGGCAGCGCGCCAAGATCACCTTCGCCCAGAACCGCCGCACCCATGGCCTGTGGCAGCAGGCGATCCCCTCGCGCTTCATCGACGAGCTTCCGCCCGCCCATGTGGAGGTCGAGGAGATGGCCAGCCAGTATGGCGGCTACGGGCTGTCGCGCTTCGACGAGCCGGGCGCGGGCTTCAACACCGGCTACGCCACGCCTGGCTGGCAGCGCGCCCAGCGCAATATCGCCGGGGGGCATCAGCCCCGCCGCGGCCCCGTCACCATCGACGGAGAGCTTGTCGCCGCCAGCACGGCACCCGGCTCCGGCTACGAGATCGGGGAACGCGTCTTCCATCAGAAGTTCGGCTATGGCCGCGTCGCCGTCATCGACGGCAACAAGCTGACGGTGGATTTCGAGAAAGCCGGCCGCAAGAAGGTCGTCGACAGCTTCCTCGAACGGCACTGAGCCCCGGCGCCCCGCAAGACCGATGACCGGGATCGCAGGCCACCGCCTCACCCTTTTGCTGCCGCCCGGAGAGGCCGAACGCATCGGCGACGCGCTTGCGCAAGGCTTCGACCCCGCGCCGGACTCCGTTTCCGAGTTCGAGGACAGGGATGGCTTGTGGCGCCTGGAATGTTTCTTCGCCGCAAAGCCGGACGGCGCGGCGCTGGCGCGCTTCCTTGAAAGCATGAAGCCCGGCATGGACGTGCCGCTTCTCGAGCCGGTCCCCGAGGAAAACTGGGCGGCGAAATCGCAGGCCATGCTGCATCCGGTACGCGCCGGGCGCTTTCTCGTACACGGAAGCCACGATCGCGAACGGCTGCCGCCGTCGCGCTGGCGCATCGAGATCGACGCCGGGCAGGCCTTCGGCACCGCCCATCATGGCTCAACCCTCGGCTGCCTGGCGATGCTCGACCGGCTCGGCAACCGCGCCGCCCCCGGACACGTGCTGGACCTGGGCACCGGCAGCGGCATCCTGGCCATCGCCGCGGCGCGGCTGTGGCCCTGCCGGCCGCTCGCCACCGACATCGACCCTCTCGCCATTTCCGTGGCGCGGGACAACGCCAGGCGCAACCGGGCGCCGCATATCCGCTTCGCCGTCGCCACCGGGCTCGGCGGCGGCGCCATCCGCGAGGCAGCGCCCTACGACCTGGTGTGCGCCAACATCCTCGCGCGGCCGCTGATCGCCATGGCCAGGGGCATGGCGCGTATCGTCGTGCCGGGAGGCCATGCAATTCTGTCGGGGAT
>JBFWSL010000050.1:0-16009 GCA_050248375.1 Hyphomicrobiales bacterium
GCGCTGAAGGCGGACGCGTTCCTCAGCGTCATAGCGCAGATCGCGGTCATCGACCTGGTGTTCTCGGTGGACTCGATCGTCACCGCGATCGGCATGGCCGATCATGTGGAGGTCATGATCGCCGCCGTGGTGATCTCGATGTTCGTCATGTATGCGGCATCGGGGCCGGTGGCGGAATTCATCGAGCGTCATCCCACGACCAAGATGCTTGCGCTCAGCTTTCTGCTGCTGATCGGCGCGGCGCTGATCGCCGACGGCGTCGAGTTTCACATTCCGCGGGGTTACATCTACTTCGCCATGGCGTTCTCCGCGGGCGTGGAGGTCATCAACGTACTGGCGCGCCGCCGCCGCGGGCTCGCGCGGAAGAAGGACGCAGGGGCCGGCGGCTGACCAGCTTCTGGCCTGCGCGCATCTGGCGCAGGGCCTGGCCCGTTAACGCTCCCGCGACGGAAACCGGCCGCAACCGCTAACCTTACCGGGGAATCCTGGCCCGCCGATTGCAGCCATGGCCAGGGTTGGCACGTGCCAACCGTCAATGGCCCAATTGTGGACATTTTATCACCATTTTGCGCTGCGATATGCGCGCCGATTCAAACCGACACAGACCAGGACTGGGGTAACTAATGAAAAAGGCTCTACTTTTCGCCGCCGCCATGGCGGTCCTTCCCGCTGCCGGGATGGCCGGCGCGGGCGATCACATGGATGGTTCCGAGCTGCGCCAGGCGGTGATTGGCAAGACCATCTTCCTGCGCACGGAATGGGGCATCGAACTGCCGATCACCTACAGCGCCAACGGTACCATGCGTGCCCAGCTCAAGTCGGCGCTCGCTTCCGTCGCGGGCGGCGAGGGCGCCAGCGATCGGGGCAAGTGGTGGATCAACGGCAATGACCTGTGCCAGAAGTGGGATAGCTGGCTGGACGGCAAGTCCTATTGCTACAAGCTGAAGCGCGACGGCAACACGGTCTCCTGGTTCCGCAACGACGGCCGCAGCGGCAAGGTCCGTCTCGGCGGCTAACCGGCAGGCGGAATATCTCTGGCGGGAGGGAAATTTCCGCATGACGAATTCGCACCGGCAGGAACTGCCGGTGCGATTTGTTTGTGGGGAGGCAGGTCATTTCGCCCGCCGACGTTCAGGCGCAGGCAGTGCGGCAGCCGATGGACCCCTGCTTTCGCAGGGGTTTCGAACTTCTTTCTCCGCGATCCCCGAAAGCCCGGCGAAGGCCGGGGTCCAGGGTGACGAGACGTCTGATTCGACCGTAACCTAGCTCGGATAGATCCAGCGCGGACTTTGCTTCTTCAGTTCCAGCTTCGCAACGGTCATGCGGTGCACCTCATCGGGGCCGTCGGCGAGGCGAAGGCTGCGGGTCTTGGCCCAGGCATAGGCCAGGCCAAAGTCCTCCGCCACGCCGCCGCCGCCATGAATCTGGATGGCGCGGTCGATGACGGCGAGTGCCATCTGAGGCGCCACGACCTTGATCATGGCAATCTCGGCGCGGGCGATCTTGCTGCCCACGGTATCCATCATCCAGGCGGCCTTGAGGGTCAGCAGCCGTGCCTGCTCGATCTCCATGCGCGAACGGGCGATGGCATCGGTGGTGACGCCCTGGTCCGCCAGGGTCCTGCCGAAAGCGGTGCGGTTCTTGGCGCGTGCGCACATGGCCTCCAGCGAGCGTTCGGCCACACCGATCAGGCGCATGCAGTGATGGATGCGCCCCGGCCCGAGACGCCCCTGCGCGATCTCGAAGCCGCGGCCCTCGCCAAGGAGCATATTCCCGGCCGGCACGCGAACGTCTGTGAAGTCCACCTCGAAATGGCCGTGCGGGGCATGGTCGTAGCCGAACACGGTGAGGGGGCGGACAAGGGTGACGCCGGGAGTGTCGCGGGGAACCAGGATCATGGACTGCTGGCGGTAGGTCTCCGCCTCGGGGTCGGTCTTGCCCATGAAGATGAAAATCTCGCAGCGGCGGTCCCCGGCGCCCGACGCCCACCACTTGCGGCCATTCAGAACATAATGGTCGCCGGTGCGCTGGATGCGGGCGCGGATGTTGGTGGCGTCCGAAGACGCAACGTCCGGCTCGGTCATGGCGAAGGCCGAGCGGATTTTCCCTTCGAGCAGAGGTTCCAGCCAGCGCCGCTTCTGCGCCTCGGTGCCATAGCGCACCAGCACCTCCATGTTGCCGGTGTCGGGCGCGGCGCAGTTGAAGGCTTCCGGGCCGATGGGAGAGCGGCCCATGATCTCGCACAGGGGAGCATATTCGAGATTGCCGAGGCCGGCTCCGTAGGTGCTGTCCGGGAGGAACAGGTTCCACAGACCTTCGGCGCGGGCCTTGCGCTTGAGATCTTCCATGACCGGCGGCGAGGTCCAACGGTCGCCCGCCTCGAGCTGCTCCAAATAAACACGCTCGGCCGGATAGACATGGGCGTCCATGAAGGCCAGCAGACGGGCCCTGTAATCCTCGGTCCGGGAGGAGAGTTTGAAGTCCATGAGCCCTTCCGCTAGCGCGCCGACGCCGTTCCGCGCTGGACAGAGCGGGGGCGGATGACCATACTGCAATTCCGCCAAGCAAAATCAAGTTTCAAAATTGGAGAAGATATGGGGGACGTGGTCGAGTATGGCAGGCATGGCGCGGTCGCCGTCATAGCCCTGAACAATCCCCCCGTGAACGCCCTCGGGCACGAGGTTCGGAAGAAGTTGCTCGCGGCCATGGAAAGGGCGGCGAAAGACAGCTCGGTCAAGGCCGTGGTGCTGAGCGGGCGGGGCAAGACATTCTGCGGCGGGGCCGATATCCGCGAGTTCGGCAAGCCCCGGCCCGAACCTGTGATGACAGCGCTTAACAATTTCATCGAGGCCATGGAGAAGCCCGTGGTGGCGGCGATCCACGGCGTGGCCGCCGGGGGTGGCTGTGAGGTCACGCTTGCCTGCCATTACCGCGTTGCCGCTGCCGCTGCCCGCCTTGGCCTGCCGGAAGTCAAGCTCGGCCTGATGCCGGGTGCCGGCGGCACGCAAAGGCTGCCGCGACTGGTGGGATTCGCCGCCGCGGCCGATATCATGCTCGGCGGCGAGTATGTCGAGGCCCGGAGGGCCCGGGATATGGGCCTTCTCGACGAGATCGTCGAGGGCGATCTGGAGCCGGAGGCGATCGCCTTCGCGCAAAGGCTGATCGCGAGCGGAAGGCCCCCCCGGCGCACCCGCGACATTCCGCTCGACGCGGGTGACGCGCAGGAAGCGCTGGCTGCGGCGGGCAAGGATATCGCGCGCAAGGCGCGCGGGCTGGTGGGGCCGCAACGCTGTCTGGAAAGCATCGGCAACGCCTTGACCATGTCTTTCGATGAGGCGCTTGCCAAGGAACGGGAGTCGTTTCAGGAACTGGAGCTTTCCGAGCAGTCGCGGGCGCTCAGGCATCTGTTCTTCGCCGAACGGGAAGCGCATCGTATTCCGGGAGTCGGCAAGGATACCGGGGTCCGTCCCATCGACAGCGCCGCCATCATCGGCTGCGGTACCATGGGGCGTGGCATCGCCATGTGCTTCGCCAATGCGGGGATGCCGGTGACGGTGCTGGAGACCGATGCCGTGGCCCTCGACAAGGGGATTGCGGCCATCCGCGACACCTATGCCGGGAGCGTGGCGCGGGGGAGCCTTTCGCAGGAGGAGATGAACGCGCGGCTGAAGCTGATCGCCGGGACCACGGACTACGCCGACATCGCCGGCGCGGGCATCGTCATCGAGGCGGTGTTCGAGGACATGGACCTGAAGAAGGCTATTTTTGCCAAGCTGGACGAGGTCTGCCGCAGGGGCGCGATCCTGGCCACCAACACCTCCTCGCTGGACGTGAACGAGATCGCTTCCGCCACCAGGCGCCCCCAGGATGTGATCGGCACGCATTTCTTCAGTCCGGCCAACGTCATGAAGCTCATGGAGAATGTTCGGGGCGAAAAGACCGCGCCGGACGTCATCGCCACGGTGATGAAGCTGAGCAAGGACCTCGGGAAAGTCGGCGTCATGGTAGGGGTCTGCGACGGCTTCGTGGGCAACCGCATGCTCTATGCCTATCGCGGTCAGGCCGATTTCCTGCTGGAGGAAGGCGCGTTGCCGCAGCAGGTGGACAAGGTGATCTACGACTTCGGCTTTCCCATGGGGCCTTTCGCCATGGGCGACCTGGCCGGGCTCGATGTGGGCTACAAGGTGCGTCAGCACCGCAGGAAGACGCGGCCCTCCAACGACCGCTACTCGGTGATCGCCGACCGCATCGTCGAAAGCGGGCGGCTGGGGCAGAAGACGGGCAAGGGCTGGTATGTCTACGAGAAGGGGAGCCGGACGCCCGTGCCCGATCCGGAGATCGAGAAGCTCATCGCCGGCGTCTCCAGGGAAATGGGCATCGAGCGGCGTCCGGTCACGGATCAGGAAATCCTCGAGCGCTGCCTCTACCCGCTCATCAACGAAGGCGCGAAGATTCTGGGCGAGGGCATCGCCATTCGCCCGAGCGACGTGGACCTGGTGTGGGTCTACGGCTACGGCTTTCCGCGAGGCAAGGGCGGGCCGATGTTTCATGCCGACGTGATCGGCGTCAAAACCGTATATGAGAAGATGAGGCGTCTGCATGCGGAGCACGGGGAGATGCTGCGTCCCGCGCCACTGCTGGAGGACCTGGCCGCCTCGGGCAAGAGCTTTGCCGACTGGCAGGCGGACCGTAAGATTTCCTGACCCGGAGGATTCATGAGCGAAGCCGTTATCGTCTCCACCGCGCGCACGCCCATCGGCAAGGCATTCCGCGGCGCCTTCAACAACACCCACGGTGCGGTGCTGACGGCCCATGCCATTGAACATGCGGTGGCGCGGGCGGGTGTGGAGCCGGAGGAGGTGGAGGACGTCATCATCGGCTGCGGCTATCCCGAAGGCGCCACCGGCAAGAACGTGGCGCGGCTGGCGGCGATCCGCGCGGGTCTGCCCGTGACCACATCCGGCACCACCGTGAACCGCTTCTGCTCGTCCGGCCTGCAGGCCATCGCCATGGCGGCGCAGCGGGTGGTGATGGACAAGGTGCCGGTGATGGTGGCGGGCGGAGTGGAGTCCGTCAGCCTGGTGCAGCCGAGCCTCAACCGCAGCCATTTCGAGGAAGACTGGCTGATGAAGCACAAGCCCGAGCTGTGGATGGGCATGATCGAAACCGCCGACGTGGTTGCGAAGCGATACGGCATCGGCCGCGAGGCGCAGGACGAGTACGCCCTCGCCAGCCAGCAGCGCACCGCCATCGCCCAGCAGGCCGGCCGCTTCGACGACGAGATTATTCCGCTGCGCTCCAGCATGCTGGTGAAGGACAGGGACAGCGGAGCTGAGAGCGAGAAGGAAATCGCGCTCGAACGGGACGAGGGAAACCGGCCGGATACCAACTTGGAGGGTCTCGCGAAGCTGAAGCCGGTGATGGGTGACGACAAGTTCATCACCGCGGGCAACGCCAGCCAGCTTTCGGATGGGGCGTCCGCCTGCGTGGTGATGGACGCCAGGCTCGCCGAAAAGCGCGGGCTGCAGCCGCTCGGCATATTCCGGGGGTTCACCGTGGCCGGCTGCGAGCCCGACGAGATGGGTATCGGTCCGGTATTCGCCGTTCCGCGCCTGCTTGAGCGTTTCGGAGTGAAACAAGACGACATCGACCTGTGGGAGCTGAACGAAGCCTTCGCCAGCCAGGTGCTCTATTGCCGCGACCGGCTTGGGCTGCCGATGGAGCGGCTCAACGTCAACGGCGGGTCCATCTCCATCGGGCATCCCTTCGGCATGACCGGCGCCCGGCTCACCGGCCATATACTTATCGAAGGCAAACGGCGCGGCGCCAGATACTGCGTGGTGACCATGTGCATCGGCGGCGGCATGGGCGCGGCCGGGCTGTTCGAGGTGGCCTGAGGCCGTGACGGCGAGTGACCCGGAAGTCATAGCGGTGCGCGCAGACGAGCGCATCGAAGCCGGGCGTCTTGAGGGCTGGCTGCGCGAGCGGCTGCCGGGCGCGGAGGGCGCTTTCTCCATTGCCCAGTTCGGCGGCGGCCATGCCAACCTCACCTATCTGATCCGCTTCGGCGGCAGGGAATATGTCCTGAGGCGCCCGCCGCTCGGGCCGCTGGCGCCCACCTCCCATGATATGGCGCGGGAACATCGGGTGCTGGAACGGCTGTGGGAGCGATATCCGCTCGCGCCGCGCAGCCATCTCTATTGCGGCTACAAAGACATCATCGGCGCGGAGTTCCATGTCATGGAGCGGCGGCAGGGCATGGCCATCCGCACCACACTGCCGGAGGACCATGACTGGACACCAGAGCTGTGCCGGAGGCTGGGCGAGGGTGTGGTCGATGTGCTGGCGGAGCTGCACAGGGTGGACGCCGCCGCGGTGGGCCTGGGCGATCTCGGCCGGCCGGAGGGATTTCTTGCCCGGCAACTCGAGGGCTGGAGCCGGCGCTGGGAGGCGGCCAAGGATGCAGATGCGCCGCAGGTCATGACCGGCCTCGCCCAATGGCTCGGGAGGGGGCTGCCGCGCGGCGGACCGGCGGCCCTGCTGCACAACGACTTCAAGCTCGACAACATGCTGGTGGATGCCGCCGACCCGGAGCGCATCGCCGCGGTTCTGGACTGGGATATGTGCACGCGCGGCGATCCGCTGGCCGATCTTGGCTATGTGCTCACCTTCTGGGGAGAGGCGGGCGACGCTCCGGCATGGATCGAGGCAGCCTCGATGCCCACATGGGTGTCGGGGTTTCCGACGCGCGACGATGTGGTGGAGCGATATGCCCGGGCGACCGGCTTCGATTGTTCCGACGTGCTCTGGTATCACGTGTTTGGCGTGTTCAAGATCGCGGTGATCCTGCAGCAGATTTACATCCGCTATCTGAGGGGGCAAACCCAGGACGCGCGCTTCGCCGTGTTCGGCAGACGGGTGGCGGGCCTGGCCGACAAGGGCCGGGTGCTGGCTGGATTGTAGGCGGTCTCAGGTGTACTGGCCGCTACCGATGGTGGTGCCGCCGTCCACGACGATGGTCTGGCCGGTGATGAAGCTGCCCGCGGACGAGGCCAGCAGCAGGGCGATACCGGTGATGTCCTCGGGCTCTCCCAGCCGGCCGATGGGATAGGTGGCGATGGCCCTCGCGTTCTTCTCCGGGTCTTCCCACAGGGCGCGGGCGAAGTCGGTGCGAACGAGGCCGGGCGCGATGCAGTTGGCGCGGATGTTGTGGCGTCCCCATTCCACGGCCAGATTGCGCACGAGTTGCATGTCGGCGGCCTTGGACAGGCCGTAAATGCCGAGCTTGTCGTTGCCCTTCAGCCCGCCGATGCTGGAGACCACGATCACCGCGCCGTCCGTGCGTTCGGCCATCTGCGGCAGCACCATGTTGCACAGCCACAGATTGCTCTTCACGTTGGAGTCCATAATCTTGTCATAGGCTTCGTCAGAGACGCCCGACATGGGTCCGTAATAGGGATTCACGGCAGCGTTGCAGACGAGGATGTCGATGCGGCCCCAGTGCTTCAGGGTCACATCGACGAGATTCCGCAGCTCCTCCTTGCGCGAGATATTGCAGGGAACGGCGAGAGCCTCGCCGCCAACCTTGATGATCGCGGACGCCACCTCGGCGCATTTGTCGCCCTTGCGGCTGGAGATGACCACCTTCGCGCCGGCTTGCGAGAAGCACTCGGCGATGGCCCTGCCGATTCCCTTGGTGGAGCCGGTCACGACCGCGACCTTGCCCCGGAGGCCGAATAGAGTGTCGAGCGTCATGTGGTGGTCCCTAGAAGCATGATCCGGAAAAGTGGATACCACTTTTCCGAGAAGATCATGCTCGAGCTATTGACCTGGCGCATCATCTTGTCGGCCAAGCGAATCCACTTGGCCGGATGATGCGCTAGGCGGCTTCGCGGACGCCCGCGTGATTGCGGGTCGCCATGAACAGTCCGACGCCAAGGGCGAACAGTACGGCTGCCGCCACAGTGCCCTGGAAGTTTGTCCAGGGAAGCAGGCCGCCGCCCGGCGTAGCTAGGCTCATGCCCGCGGCCACCAGCAGGGCGCGGATCGGCCATTGCATGACGGGATGGGCGCGCAGGTCGCCGAGGCCGATGAGATAGCCCTGAAGCGCGCCGGCAACCACGAGCACGCCGGCGAAGGCGGAGCCGATGGCGACGAGGATATTGAGCCAGGCGCCTTCCAGGATCAGCCCCGGATTGAGGACGAAGAAGAAGGGGATGACGTAGATGATGCTGCCGAGGCGCATTGCCTCCAGCCCTGTGCGCATGGGCGAGGCCCCGGCAAGGGCCGCGGCCGCATAGGCGCCCAACGCGACAGGCGGAGTGATGAAGGAGATCATGCCCCAGTAGAGAATGAACAGGTGCACGGACATGGGCGACAGGCCGCCCTGGATGAGGGCCGGAGCGAGCACGATCGCCAGGAAGATGTAGGCCGCGGTCACGGTCATGCCGATGCCCATGATGAAGCTGGTGATCGCGCCCATCAGCAGGAGCATGAGGGTGTTGCCCCCGGCCATGAAGACGAGGTCGTTGACGAGGGTGCCGGCAACGCCGGTCATGGACAACGCTCCGACGATCAGGCCGACGGCGGCGAGGATGGCGGTCAACTCTGTCAGCAGGCGAATGGAGCCGAGAAGGAAATCCCCGAGCTGCCGCCAGCCCCAGCGATTGTGGGGGAAGATCTGGTTGAGCAGGAGGAGGATGGCGGTGGCGTAGAAGGGCGCCAGCGCCTCGCGGCGCAGATACAGCAGCATGACGATGAGCAGAACGAAGACGAAAACGAAATACCAGCCCTCGCGCATGGTGCGGGCGAGGGAGGGCAGCTCCGCAGCCGGCAGTCCCTTCAGGCCCTTGCGGGCCGCATAGGCGTCGATCTGGATGAACAGGCCGAAATAATAAAGCGCGGACGGGATCGCCGCCGCGATGGCGATGTCGGCGTAGGGCACTTCGATGATGGTGGCCATGATGAAGGCGGTGGCGCCCATGACCGGAGGCATCAGCACGCCGCCGGTAGATGCGCAGGCCTCCACGCCGCCGGCGTAGTGGGGCGAGAAGCCGGTGCGCTTCATGGCCGGAATGGTCATGACGCCCGTGGTCAGCACGTTGGTGATGACGCTGCCGCTCATGGAGCCCATCAGGCCACTGGCGAAGACGGCGACCTTGGCCGCGCCGCCGCGCACGCTGCCGAGCAGGCTGAAGGCGAGGTTGAGGAAGAACTTGCCGCCTCCGGTATGGGTGAGCGCGACGCCGAAGATGAGGAAGCCGATGACCAGCTCGGCGAAAGCGCGCATGGGGATGCCGAGGATGCTCTCGATGCTCATGGCGTGATAGCCCGCGGCCTCGCCCCAGGTGCTGGCGAGGCCGGCGATGGGGCCGGGCATGACGTCGGCGACGAGCGGGTAGAGCGAGAACAAAAGCACGATGATGAAAATCGGCAGGCCGCCTGCGCGGCGCACGGCCTCGAGCACGAGGATCCAGAGCAGATAGCTCATATAGATGGCGTGGTCCGGCGCGACGAACTCCCAGCCCAGGTCAACAATGCGCGTGGAATTGACAAAGAAGTAGAGGCACACGCCGAAAGTGAGCAGGGCGAGAGCCGCATCGTACCAGGGCACCTGGCTGACGCCTTGGGGACGCGCGGCGACATATGCGGGAAAGAACACGAATGTAAAGGGCAACAGGAGCCCGAGCACCGCGTAGAGATAGTGGTTGGAGAGGAGAACGATGCTGCCCAGCCATTGCTGGCCAAAGATCACGCGCACCTGATCCATGGCCAGAAAGATCACCAGGACGGACGCCGCGAGGGCGATAACCGTCCAGAAACGATCAAGCCGCCGGTGGCGCTCCCGGACCACCGGCGGCTCGGCTGCTTTCGATTTCAGCGCCATATGGGGTCGAGGCCGGCCTTTTCGAGCGCGGCGGCGCGAACTTCCATCCATTTGGCCTTGAAGGCGTCGCCTTCCAGGGTCTTGTCCATCGCGGCCCAGGCTTCGCCCAGCACCTTCTGGCGCTTCACCAGCTTGTCGTTATGGGCCTGGTGTTCGGCCTTCCAGACGCCAGCTTCCTTGAAGTAGGCGATGGCGCCTTCGTGATAGGGCACCACCCAGTCGAGGATCTGGTTTTTCAACGCCCAGCCCTTGGCGGCGGGCTCCGCCTGCGAGTAGCTGTCGTATTCCTCGACCAGGGCGCGCGTCAGCGAATACACCTCGTTCTTGTCGCGCCCGTCGAGCGTCATCAGGATCGGATAGGGATAGGCCGGGCCCTCATAGGGCTTCTCCTTGGAGATGCCCGTGCCCGAGGTGATCATGTTGGGCACGAAGTAGGGTGCGATCTTGGCGATCCCGTCCCAGCAGGCCTTGTCCTTGTGCGGTGTCGGCGGCCAGTAGATACCGCGCGGGCTGGCTTCCAGCTTCTTGGTGGGACCCGAGAGGGTGGAGGCGAACATGGCGTCCACCTGGTCGTTGACCATGCCTTCCCAGGCTTGGCCGTAGCCGGAGAACTCGACCTTCTCCACATCCTTCCAGGTCAGGCCGCCGCAAGCGAGCATGCCCTCGATGCCGACGTTGAGGGCGTCGCCGCCGCGCACATAGGCGACGCGCTTGCCCTTGAGGTCGGCGTAGGTCTTGATGCCCTTGTCGGCGGCGACCGCGACGCTGAGGCCGGAGGACCCGCTCGCGCTCATCAGCAGACGCACAGGCATCGGGCCCCATTCGCGATCGGCAAACTCGAAAATGCCTTCGGAAGCGAAGAAGGTGGCGATGCCGTTGGCGGAATACTCGATCTTCCCCGCCTTCACCGGGGTCAGGCGGGAAACGTCGTTCTTGCCCGGCACGACGCGCAGGGTGACGTTGTACTTGTCCTTGAGCGCCTTGCCGATGGCGACGGACTGGTTGTAGCCGGTGGTGCCGGTGTCATAGGCCGTCCATGTCATGTTCTCTGGCAGCTTGACCTCTGCCGCGAGCGCGCCGATCGCGCCCGCCGACAGGAATAACGCGGAGACGAGCGCGGCCGATATTCCCGATTTCATGATGCATCCTCCCTTGCTGGCTCATGGCTTTGCCTCCCGGCCGCTAAAACTGCCAGGGGCGCTTGTTTTGCACAGCAGAATTAAGTTTTGCATTTTTGCGCGACGCGTGCAAAGCAATTCGGCACAATGCCGTGTCTTGTGATCGTCATGTGCCCTTAACCGCTGGGGGGAAATTTGCCGGCGGCGGTGGCCGGGGAACGGCGATGATGCAGTAAGGCGCTGAAATGCAATTCGTATCTGAAATCCGCGATAGTCGCGCCGGAATTGGCTGCCTGCTGGAGCCCGCTTCGGTGGCCATCATCGGAGCCTCCGACGATCCCGCGCGCATTGGCGGGCGTCCGCTGCGCTATCTGCTGCAGGAAGGCTTCCAGGGGACGGTCTATCCGGTCAATCCGAACCGGCAGACGGTGCAGGGGCAAAAGGCCTATGCCTCTGTTTCCGACCTGCCGCAGGCGGTGGATTGCGCGCTGGTGGCGGTGCCGGCGAAGATCGTGGCCGGGGCGCTGGAGCAGTGCGCGGCCGCGGGCGTCAAGTCCGCCATCGTGTTCAGCTCCGGCTTCGCCGAGATGGGCGGGGAAGGCACGGGGCTGCAGGCAGAGCTGGCGGCCATCGCCCGGCGCAGCGGCATGAGGGTGCTGGGGCCGAACTGTCTCGGCGTACTCGGCTTCTCCAGCCGCTTCTTCGCCACCTTTTCGAGTTCCGGAGACCAGGGCTACCCGCAGGCCGGCCCGGTCGCCATCATCAGCCAGAGCGGCGCCTATGGCACCCATCTCTACATGGTTGCCCGCAACTGGGGGCTCGGCGTCAGCCATGTGATCACCACCGGCAACGAATGCGATGTGGACGTCGCGGAATGCATCGGCTGGGCGGCGGAACGCGAGGACGTGAAAGTCATTGCCGCCTATGCGGAGGGGATCAAGGACGGGCCAGCGTTGATCCGGTCGCTGGAGAAGGCGCGGGCGAACCGCAAGCCGGTAGTGTTCATGAAGGTGGGCCGCAGCGCCGAAGGCGCGGCGGCGGCGGCCTCCCATACAGCTTCCCTTGCGGGCTCGGATGAAATCTACGATGCGGTCTTCCGCCAGTATGGCGTGCACCGCGCAGACACCACCGAGCAGATGCTGGATGCCGTCTATGCCTGCACGGCGGGCATATTCCCCGCGAGCCGGCGCATCGGCCTCGTCACTATCTCCGGCGGCGTGGGCGTGCAGATGGCCGACCACGCCAAGAAGGCCGGTCTCGAAGTGGCGCCCATGCCCCTGGTGGCACAGGAGAAGCTGAAGGCAAAGCTGCCCTTCGCCTCGGCGCTCAATCCGGTGGATACCACCGCACAGTTCTTCAACGACATGGGGCTGGTGCGGGAGAATTTCACCATCATGCTGGAGGATGGAGGCTACGGCACGGCGGTGGCATTTTTTACGATGGCGGCGGCTTCGCGCTTCGTGATCGAACCGCTGCTGGCGGAGCTGCGCATCATCCGCGAGCAGTTCCCCGACCGGCTGCTGATCCTGTCGCTGCTGGGACCGCCCGAAGTGGTCGCACGTTACCGGGAGGCGGGTTATCTGACCTTTGAGGATCCCTGCCGGGCGATCGAAGCCGCCGCCGCGGTGGTACGCTTCGGGGAAAGCTTCGCGCGGGCGTCCAGGGACATGAGCGCAGACGTGCCAGCGGACTTCGGGGCAGCGCCGCATATACCCGCGCGCCGTCTGAGCGAGTGGGAGTCGCGCGATTTGCTGGCCGGGGCGGGCGTGCCTCTGGCGCAGGCCGTGCTGGCGTGGAGCCCGGAGGAAGCGGCGACGGCGGCCGCGGCTTTCGGCGCGCCCGTGGCCATGAAGATCAATGCGGGCGAGATCGCCCACAAGACCGAGATCGGCGGCGTGGCCCTGAATGTCCATGCCGCAGACGCCGGGAAGACCTACGAGACGCTGATGGAGCGGGTGGCGAAGTCCGCGCCCTCGGCGAGGCCGGACGGGGTCATCGTCGCGCCGATGGTGACGGGTGGGGTCGAGACCATTCTCGGGGTGCAGTTTGACCCGGTGTTCGGACCGGCGGTGATGTTCGGCATGGGCGGTGTGTTCGCGGAGGTGTTCCGGGACGTGGCTTTCCGCCTCGCGCCCATCAGCAAGGAGGAGGCGCTGGCCATGATCGCGGAAACGCGCGGGGCGGCGCTGCTCGCCGGGGCGCGGGGCAAGCCGGTGGCGGACATGGATGCTCTGGCCGATGCCATCGTCGCGCTGTCGCGTCTGGCGGCCCGCTGCGACGGCCGGCTGGCGAGCATCGACATCAATCCGTTCGTGGTGTTGCCGGAGGGGAAGGGCGCCGTAGCGCTCGATTGCCTGTTGGTGCCGAAGGCGGCGGAGTCCTAGAGCATCATCCGGCCAAGTGGATACCACTTTTCCGATAAGATCATGCTCAAGCTATTGACTGGCGCATCATCTTACCGGCCAAGCGAATCCACTTGGCCGGATGATGCGCTAGAGGCTTCTGGCGACCGAGATGCGGGCCGCTATCTGCACCAGCCGCGGGCCGTAGTCTTTCTCAAGCGCCTCGCGGGAGATTTTGAAAGCGGGCCCGCCGCAGTTGATCGCATAGACATTGCGGTCGCCGGAGATGACCGGCACCGCGGCGGCGTTGATGTCCGAGCGCCACTCGCCAAAGGACGTGCAGAAACCGCGTTCGCGGATTTGCTCGATGGAACTCTCGATGCCCTTGCGCAGGCGGTCGTAGTCCTTCTTCGTCTCGCGCTTCTTCAGGTGATCCAGGAGGAACTCGCGTTCGTCCTCCGGAAGAACCGCGAGCAGCGCGCGCCCGATCGAGGTGGGGGCGAGGGGCAGGCGCGCGCCCACATCGATGCGCAAGGTGACGGCGCCGGGGCCGCGACAAACCTCCAGATAGACCATGTCCATGCGGTCGCGGCCGCCGAGCGCGATGGTTGCGTCGGCATGGTCCGCCAACTCCTGCATAAGCGGCCTCGCCCGTTCGCGGATGTCGAGGCCGGACAGCATGGCGTAGCCCAGCGACAATACGCCGGAGCCGAGCTGATAGGTGCCATGCCGCTCGGAATAGGTGAGATAGCCAAGGCGGGTGAGGGTATAGGTGAGGCGGGAGATGGTGGGCTTGGGCAGGCCGGTGCGCTTGGCGATCTCGAGGTTGCTCAGGCTCACGTCCCCGGGACGATAGCAGCGCAGCACGTCGAGGCCGCGCGCCAGCGCGGTGACAAAGCGGCGGTCCTTGACCTCGTCCTCCAGGGGATCGAGATCGATGGCTGGCATGTGCTGCATTGCTTTCATCCGGCTTTCCGGGGCCAGGGCGTTCCGGAATGAACTGGGTTTCAAGGTTTATCCACTGGTCCCGCTTGCGGCAACCCGGGCCGCAAGCCTATACAAGCCCCAACAATTGTGGAACTTTATTTTGCAAAGCGGAATTAACGGACGGTCCGGGAGGATATAGATCGGATGGGGCTGGACGGCGAGATTTTCGGACAACTTGCTGAAACGGTTGAGCGTTTCGTGCGCGAGCGGTTAATCCCCAATGAGGCCGCGGTGGCGGAGAGCGACCGGATGCCGCCGGAGCTCGTGCAGGAGATGCGGGATCTCGGCCTGTTCGGTCTATCGATACCGGAGGCGTATGGCGGTCTCGGCCTGACCGTGGAGGAGGAGGTGCGGATCATCATGCTGCTGGGTCATACCTCGCCCGCCTTCCGCTCGGTGTTCGGTACCAACAACGGCATCGGCAGCCAGGGCATCGTCATCGACGGCACCGAGGAGCAGAAGCGGAAATACCTGCCGCGGCTGGCCTCGGGCGACATCATCAGCTCCTTCGCGCTCACCGAGCCCGACGCGGGCTCCGACGCGGCCTCGGTGCGGACCACGGCGCGCCGCGACGGCAACGGCTATGTGCTGAACGGTACCAAGCGCTTCATCACCAATGCGCCCCAGGCGGGTCTGTTCACCGTCATGGCGCGCACCGATCCGGCAAACAAGGGCGCGGGCGGCATATCCGCCTTCCTGGTCGAAGCGGATACGCCGGGGCTGAGGCTCGGCAAGCCGGAGAAAAAGATGGGCCAGCAGGGCGCCCATGTCTGCGACGTGATCTTCGAGGACTGCCGAGTGCCGGCGGACGCCCTGATTGGCCTGGAGGAAGGGCAGGGCTTCAAGACGGCGATGAAGATCCTCGACCGCGGGCGGCTGACCATCTCGGGCATGTTCGTGGGCAACGCGGAACGACTCATCCGCGATTGCCTGCGCTACGCCCTGGATCGCAAGCAGTTCGGCAAGCCCGTCGCCGAGTTCCAGCTCGTTCAGGCCATGCTGGCGGATTGCGAGACGGAATGCTACGCGGCGAAATCCATGGTGCTGGATGCCGCCAGACGCAAGGACGCGGGCGAGCCTGTCACCAAGCAGGCGGCGATCTGCAAGTATTTCTGCTCCGAGATGGTGGGCCGTGTGGCGGACCGCGCGGTGCAGATCCATGGCGGGGCCGGCTATGTGGCCGATTATGGTATTGAGCGATTCTACCGGGATGTCCGCCTCTACCGTCTTTACGAGGGCACCTCGCAGATCCAGCAACTGGTGATCGCGCGAGAAATGCTGCGTGAGGCCGCGGCCTCGGATCATGTTGGCCGATCCATCTAGGGACAACGCTGCCGGGCAAGCCATGTATCGATGCGCGCTTACCTGTATGGTCAAAAAATAGGCGGCATCATCCGTGCCGCCTAATTGGTGTGCAAAAGCGTTCCGGATTGACGAAAGAGCAGGCCGGTCCGATCCGCCCATATATCAAATGTTTCAATGAAAACAGATCACTGATCGTGGAGCCGGTGCCCGTGCCGCGCGTGGCATGGAGGTTGCGAAGCCCTGTCCACCAAAACAATTCCAATCCGGAGGTGGACAAATGTTTCTGCGCAATCGGAGCCTGCGCGCCGCTGCCCTCGCGGCGACCGTAGGCGCGGGGGTTCTGTGGAGTGCGGCCGCGCAGGCCGCCGATA
>JBFWSL010000051.1:0-15206 GCA_050248375.1 Hyphomicrobiales bacterium
CCTTTTTCCTGTTCATCACCCCCGGGCCCGGTGTGCTTTCCGCCGCGGGCGTGGGGTCCGCCTATGGCTACCGCGGGGGCATACGCTATTTCATCGGGCTGTTCATCGGCACCAACCTGGTGGCGGTGGCGGTGATTTCCGGGCTGGCGGCGGTGATGCTGTCCAACCCGGCGATGCGCGCGTTCTTCTTCACCGCCTCGGTGCTCTATCTGCTTTACCTGGCCTTCCGCATCGCATTCTCGGGCAGCAGGATCGCCTTCAAGGCGGCGCCCGAGGCCCCGGGCGTCATCGCGGGCATCCTGCTGCAGGTGATCAACCCGAAGGCCTATGCGGTGAACACGGCGTTCTTCACCGGCTTTCCGTTCTGGCCGGAGAGCCTTGCGGTGGAGACGGCGATCAAGCTGGCGATCATGAACGCGATCTGGATTCCGATCCATATCGCCTGGTTCGCCGCCGGCGTGACCGTGCGCAAGCTCGAGCTTGCGCCGCGCACGCAATTCATCATCAACATCGTCATGGCGCTTTCCATGCTAGCCGTGGTGGCGCTGGCGGCGCTCGGCGCACGGGGCTAACTGCGGAGATCACGCGCAAGGGAGGCGCAATGAAGTTCATCCACATGACGGATCTGCATCTGCCGTCGCCGGGCGACAGGCTGTTCGGTCTCGACCCGTTCGAGCGCGCCGGCCGTTGCCTGGACGACATCGCCCGCTGGCACGCCGATGCGGAGTTCTGCGTCATCTCGGGCGATCTGGCGGAGAAGGGCGGCGGGGATGCCTATCGGTGGCTCGCGGAGCGGCTGAAGGGTTTTCCCATGCGCGCCATTGTCATGATCGGCAACCACGATGACCGGGAAGCCCTGTGCGCCGCCTTTCCCGAGGCGCGGCGGGATGGCGCCGGCTTCCTGCAGAGCGCGTTGTCCACCAGTCAGGGGACGTTCCTGTTCCTCGATACCTACAAGGGCGAGGGGTCGGCGGGGACCTATTGCGCGGTGCGGCGGGAGTGGCTGGACGGTCAACTGCGGGCGGCGCGGGGCAGGCCGGTATGGATGTTCATGCACCACCCGCCCTTCGAAGTGGGCATGCCCTACATGGACCGCATCAGGATGGAGGAATCGGACGCCTTCGCCGAAGTGCTCTCGGGCCATACCAACATCCGGCACATCTTCTTCGGCCATATTCACCGGGCCTGCTATGTGAACTGGAACGGCATCTCCTGCACGTCGCTGCCGGGCACCAATCACCAGTTGCCGCTGGTGCGCGAGGCGGTCGCCACGTCCTACAGCGTGGAGCCGCCCATGTACGGCGTGGTCCGCATCGGCGACAGGCAGACCACCATCCACTTCGACGCCTGTCTCGACCGCAAGGCCGCGGACATGCCGCCGCGGAGCGACAAGCCGGCGGCAGGATAGGCGGCGGGTCCGCCCGTCACTAGAAGCGGAGTCCGGCGCGCTTCAGGTGTTCCAGGAACTCGCCCTGCAGGATGCCCTCACCATGGGCGATCTGGTGCAGGTTCAGGTCGCCGCCCCAGTTCATCTCCAGCGCGATGGGGCCGCGCGTCGTCAGCGCGATGTCCCATGACTGGGTTTTCACCCCGGCGAAGTATTTCGGCGCGCCGCGCATCAGCGTGAGGACGTCCTGCCAGTCGGGCAGTTCCATGGCGGAAAATTCGACGCCGGTTACCGGATGCTTCCCGTGCACCTCCAGGTCGGCGCCGATGCCCGATACGACGCGCCGGAAGGCGCCGGTGCTGGCGTCGAGCGCCCCAAGCATGTTGCCTGCGCGCCAGTAGTTGTCGGCCACGTTCTGGCCCGAGGGAATCTTGAACACGGCGCTGGCGAGACGCGCTTCCTCGCCGAGCAGGACGAGGGCGCGGACGCAGCCGAGGGTCGGTCCGAAATTCTTCGCCAGCAGTTCGTGCGGCTCCATGCGCTCCTGGATCACATATCCGGAGGCGGCGAACTTGCCCACATAGTCGAGAAATTCGTCCAGCGCGATGATATCGCCATTGCGCAGGTGGACGTCCTTGCCGTCGATGCTGGCAATGTCGAAAGCACCGATGCTGTACATGCCTTCAACCGGCTTCATGAAGCACGGCATCGGACATTCCTTCACCAGGTAGTCCTTCAGCGCCTTGATGGAGCGGTGGGTCGCCACGCTGAAGCTGCGGATCTGTTCGCAATAGACCGCGTGCACCTTCGGCACGGCGAAGCCCTGAGCCTGCATGAAACTGTAGAAGTTCATCTTGTCGTTGGTCATCGCGTGCCAGGAGACGTCGTTGCAGCGGTAGTGGAACTTCCGCTGGGCGCGCAAGCCGACGAACTGGCGCTTCTTCTCGAGCGAGTACTGCTTGTCGTAGAGCCGGTAGTAATAATACTCGTCCGGCGTCAGGCCTCCCTTGCCGAAGCTGAGGCGGGTCTGATCTCCGAAAAGCTTGAAGGCGCGCAGGCCGGCCTCGGCGGCTGCCTTGATATTGCGACGGCTGTCGACCTTGGGCGGTTTCTGAAGTGCATCCGCCCGTGCCATATCCGCCTTGTAATCAAGGGAAATCCGGGTTTCGCCCACCGCCGTGTCCTCCCGCAACTGGACCATACGAAATCTCGCGGCAGTCTAGCTGCAGCGGGGTGAACACACTCCTAACCGTTTGTTTGCAGTTGTCAGCAACGGCTTGAAAGCGGTCTGCGGGGCGGCCTAGCCTTGGCTTCGTCCGCAACAGGGAAGGGAGGGCGTCACGTGCCGCTGGAAGGAAAAACCGTCATCGTCACCGGCGCCGCCCAGGGCATCGGCCGCGCCTGCGCGGAGCGCTTCGCCCGGGATGGCTGCAACGTGATACTCGCGGACGTGGACGAGAAGCAGGGCTCCGGGCTCGCCGCCTCGCTTGGCGGCAGGGCGCGCTTCGTGGACTGCGACGTCGGCGAGCCGCTGGACGTGAAGAAGCTGGTGACCACGACGGTCGACGCCTTCGGCGGGGTCGATGTGCTCGTCAACAACGCGGCGGTGATCGATTCCGCGCCATTCCTGGAACTCGGCCTGGACGATCTCGACCGGGTGCTCCGGGTCAATCTGCGCGGGGCCTTCCTGGTCGGCCAGGCGGTCGCCCGGCAGATGGTGGCGCAGGTGAAGGCGGGTGGCGCGCCCGGCGCCATCGTCAACATGTCGTCGGTGAACGCGGTCTTCGCGCTGCCCGACCACGTGGCCTACTCCATCGCCAAGGGCGGCATGGCCCAGCTCACCAAGGCCATGGCCCTGGCGCTGGCGCCGCACGGCATCCGCGTCAATGCCATCGGGCCGGGCTCGATCCTCACCCCGATGCTGGACTCGGTGAAGACCGACCAGGCGGCGGCGCGCAGGATTTTGTCGCGCACACCGCTCGGGCGCTTCGGCGAGGCGGAGGAGATCGCTTCCGTCGCCGCCTTCCTTGCCAGCGCCGACGCCAGCTATGTCACCGGCACGACGGTCTACGCGGACGGCGGGCGGCTGCCGCTCAACTACACGGTCGAGGTGCGGGAGAAGGATTAGCCGGCGGCCGTCTTCGCCACGGAGTCGCGGATCGTGGTCACCTCGTCGCGCAGGCGCTGGACACCGTCCGCGCCGCAGCCGAAGGCCCGTGTCATGTGCCGGGGAAGGTCCTTCAGGGTCTCGCGCAACCTGCCGCCCTTGGCGGTCAGGAAGATGCGTACCTGCCGCTCGTCCCGGGCATCGCGTTCGCGTCGCACATAGCCCGCCTTTTCCAGTCTCTTGAGCAGGGGGGTGAGGGTGCTTGATTCCAGGAGAAGCCGGTCGCCGATGCCGCTGACGGTCTGCCCGTCCTCGTCCCACAGGACGACCATAGCCAGATATTGCGGATAGGTGAGGCCATGCCTGTCCAGCAGGGGCTTGTAGGCTCGCGTGATGGCGTGATTGGCGGAGTAAATGGCGAAGCAAAGGGCGTTTTCGAGCTTCAGGCTGTCAGCGGTCATGAACGAATCTCCCGCAAATCCGTGGAAATTATCATAACCTCAATATAATCGTGTGCGATTAAATCGCAAGCTATTGACATCCGGATTGCGGCAGCCTATTTAAATCGTACGCGATTTAATCGCGCAAATGCAACCACGGCACCAGATGGGTCGCCGGCCATGAAAGGAGATGTGTCATGAGGTTCACGACGAAGGACGGCGTAGATATCTACTACAAGGACTGGGGCAAGGGTCAGCCGGTGGTGTTCAGCCACGGATGGCCGCTCAATTCCGACAGTTGGGAAAGCCAGATGTTCCATCTGGCCAATAACGGCTTCCGGGTCATCGCCCATGACAGGCGTGGCCACGGGCGTTCGAGCCAGCCCTGGGATGGCAACGACATGGACCACTACGCCGACGACCTGGCGCAACTCATCGAACACCTGGACTTGAAGGATGTGATCCTGGTGGGTTTTTCCACCGGTGGCGGGGAGGTGACCCGCTATGTGGGGCGTCACGGTACCGGTCGGGTGGCCAAGGTGGCGCTGGTTTCGGCGGTGCCTCCGCTGATGCTGAAGACAAAGGACAATCCCGATGGCCTGCCCATCGACGTGTTCGACGGCATTCGCGCGGGCTCGGTCGCCAACCGGTCGCAGCTCTACAAGGACATCGCGGCGGGCCCGTTCTTCGGCTTCAACCGGCCGGGAGCGAAGCCTAGCCAGGGCTTGATCGACAGCTTCTGGGCACAGGGCGTGCAGGGCGGCCACAAGAACACCTATGACAGCATCAAGGCGTTCTCCGAGACCGACTTCCGCGACGACCTCGGAAAGTTCAACGTGCCCACCCTGATCGTGCATGGCGACGACGATCAGGTCGTTCCTATCGGAGCGGCCGGCCTTGCCTCTGCGAAGATCGTGAAGGGCTCGACGCTCAAGGTCTACGAGGGCGCCCCGCACGGCATCACGGACACCCACAAGGAACGGCTCAACGCGGACCTGCTGGAGTTTGCGAGGGCATAGATGCCGGACAGGCAGGATTGCGAACGGCCCGTGCGGAGACGAGCCGCGCGGGCCTGTTGCCCTGCCGGGCTCACTCGCCGCCCAGCAGTTCGCGCAAAGCCACCGCGTTGTTGTGCCGTTCGTCCCTGGCGGCGTAGAGCAGGGTGAGGGGACCTTCCTTCGCCAGCCGGCGGAGATGGTCGAGGGCCGAGTGCCCCGGCTCCTCTTTCAGCTCGGCGGCATAGCGCTTGCGGAACCCGGCCCAGCGGGCGGGATCGTGACCGAACCACTTGCGAAGTTCCGTGCTCGGCGCCACGTCCTTCAGCCACTCGTCGATGTGGCTCCCCTTTCGCGCGATGCCCCGGGGCCACAGCCGGTCCACGAGGATGCGGCGTCCCTCGCCAGACCGGGCAGGGGCATAGATGCGGCGGACTGTGATCATGGTGAAGTCATAGCGCATGCCGGGCGCGCTGTCCTTGCCGGCGTGGCAGGGCCGGCATGGCAGGGCCGGCAGACAGGAAGGCCCGCGCCCTTTGCGGGCGCGGGCCTGTTCGCGTCAATGCCGGGCGTCAGCCCTTGTGGCCGTTACGGGCCGCGTTGGCCTTGCAGGCGGAGTAGTTGCTGTAAGCTTCGCTCGACGCGCCGACGATCTCGCCGTTCTTGGAGGTGCGGCGCCAGCGGCGCTTGCCGCTCTTGTCGTTGTAGAACTCCCACTTGTCGTCGGAGCCGAGATTCTTCGGGTTGCCGTTCCAGCCGTGGCGCTCCGCGTTGGCTTCGGCCAGCTTCTTCGTCGAATAGGCCTCCGTCGAGGAACCGACGACATTGCCGTTCTGGGCGGTGCGCCGCCAACGGTGGCCGCCCTTCTTGTCGGTGTAAAATTCCCACTTGTCCTTGTCCGCCGCCATCGGCTGCATCTCCCCAATAAAGTTCACGCTTCGCGCCGGTGCGGCGCGCCGGGCAGATTGCCTTAGGTTGCGGCCACGCGCAATGATTGCGAAGCCCACGGACGATGGAAATCGGGGGCGTCAGCCTTCGGCCAGGGCCGCGGCGGCGGCGATCAGGAGATCCTCCCGCCCCCCCGAAGCGCCGATCTGCACGCCAACGGGCATATGTCCGCTCAGGCCCGCGGGGACGGCGATCACCGGCAGCCCGACGAGGGACCACAGGGCCTGCTGGCGGTTGGAGCCGGTGCCCTCGGGCAGCAGGGGGGCGAAGGACCGCGTGCCCGGCGACAGCAGCACGGCGTTGCCGCCGAGTATGGCCTCGATCTCGCCCCGCCAGCGCAGGGCCGTGGCCCAGGCCTCGTCATGTTCGGCCGCGGAGGTTTTCCGTCCCCGCTCGATGAGTTCGCGCAACTGCGGGCTCATGAGTCCGGAAGCGCGGTCGAAATCGCCGCCATGGGCGACGGCCATGTCGTGGCACATGAGGGTGTAGAGCACGTCGATGACGCGGCCGTAATCGGCGGAAAAAGAGAAGGGTTCGACGCGGGCGCCGGCATCGGCCAGACGCGCCTGCGCGCGGCGCAGCGCTTCCAGGCTCGGCTCCTCCGCCGCCTCGGGCGGCATCAGCTCGGTGACGAGGACGCGCAGGCCCCGCACGGAGGCTTCGCCGGGGGGCGCGATGTCGCGGCTGAGGCTGTCCCCGGAGGAAGGGCCGAACAGCACGCCGCAGGCGACCGCGATGTCGGCGGGTGAGGCGGCGATAACGCCGGGATGATCTATCGGGGGCGACAGGGTCATGCCGCCGGTGCGCGGGATGGCGCCGTGGGTGGGCTTCAGCCCGTAGACGCCGCAGTAGATCGACGGACGGACGATGGACCCCACGGTCTGCGAGCCGAGCGCCAGGGACACCATGCCCGCGGCGACCGCGGCGGCCGGGCCGCTGGAGGAGCCGCCGGGGGTGCGGGACAGGTCATGCGGGTTGAGCGTGGGGCTTGCGGCCGCGATGGCGTATTCGGTGGAAGTCAGCGTGCCGACGACAATGGCCCCGGCCGCCTTCATGCGGCGGACACATTCGGCGTCCGTCCCGGGAACGCGGTCCTTGTGGATGGCGCTGCCCCAGGTGCTGCGCATGCCGGCGACGTCGAACACCTCCTTGACGCCGATGGGCAGCCCGTGGAGCGGGCCGCGTTCGCCGGCGGGCCTGCGGTCGGCCGTCCGGGCGGCCTGCAACGCCTGCTCGGGCTGGAAGTCCACGAATGCGCGTATGCGCGGGTCCCCGGCGGAAATCACGTCGAGGGTCTCGCGCATGATCTCCTCGGCGGACGTTTCGCCCGCGCGCAGCGCGGACAGGATCTCAGTGGCGGTGCGAGCGGAATCGCCACGCCGGCTCCGAGCGGCCTCAGTCACGGAACACCCCCTTGCCCTCGAAACTGAAGGTCTTGGCCAGCTCCTCGTCGAGCTGGGTGTAAATCAACTTTTCCATCTTGCGGAACGGAGCGGACGTGAAGTCGCGCGGATAGGCCATTTTCACCTGCTGATCGAGCTTGATGCGCCCCGGACGCGCGGTCATCACGACGATGCGGTCGGCGAGATAGATGGCCTCCTGCACCGAATGGGTGACGAAGACGATGGTCTTCCTGTGCTTCTGCCAGATTTCCAGAAGCTGGTGCTGGAGGAAGCGGCGGGTGAGGGCGTCGAGGGCGCCGAAAGGCTCGTCCATGAAGATGATGGACGGGTCGGGCGCGAAGGCGCGCGCGATGGCTACACACTGCTTCATGCCGCCCGAGAGTTCGCTGGGTCGCTTGCCGGCGAAGTCCTGCAGGCCGACCAGGCCGAGATATTCCCGGGCAATCCCGGTCCGCGTCTGCCTGTCGTAGCCGGTGCTCTCCAGCCCGAACGCGACGTTGTCGATGACCGAGAGCCAGGGGAAGAGCGCGTAATCCTGGAAGACCATGCCATGATCGACGTCGGGGCGGGTGATCGGCTCGCCGCCGATGAGGGCTTCGCCGCCGGTCGGCTTGAGGAAGCCGGCGAGGATGTTGAGCAGCGTGCTCTTGCCGCAGCCCGAAGGTCCGACCAGCGCCACGAATTCGCCCGGCGCGATGTCCATGGTGACCGGTTGGAGCGCGTTGACCCTCTCGCCCTGGCGGGTGGTGAAGGTCATCTGGAGATCGCGGATAGCGACCGGCTTTGCCGCCTTCGGAGACATCATGCCGCTCCCCAGCTGTAGTGGCGGATAACGATGCGGAACACCGTGTCGATGAGGACGCCGAGCACGCCGATCACGGCCATGCCCACCAGCACCATGTCGGAGCGCAGGATCTCCATGCCGTCGGCGATGAGATAGCCGAGGCCGGACTGCGCGGCGACCAGCTCGGCGGCGATGATCGCGGCCCAGCCGGTGCCGAAGGAAATCCGGAAGCCGACCATGATGCTGGGCATGGCGGCGGGCAGGATGACCTTGCGGAACAGGGTCGCGTCGTCGTTGCAGCCCAGCACCTGGCCGGCCCGGATCAGGACGGGATCGACTCCCTTCACTCCCGCCACGGTGTTCAGCACGATGGGGAAGAAGGTGGCGACGAAGATGATGAATATCTTGCCGGTCTCGCCGATGCCGAACCACAGGATGGCGAGCGGAATCCAGGCCAGCGGCGAGATGGGACGGAACAGTTCTACGACGGGATCGACGATGCGCTCGAAGGCGCGGTTGCGGCCCATGGCGAGGCCGAGCGGCACGGCGATGACAGCGGCGAGCAGGAAGGCGGAGACGACCCGGCTGAGGCTGGCGAAGATATGCGTGAACAGCTCGCCGCTGGCGATCATGTCGAGGAAGGTCTGCGCGGCCAGCATCGGCGGTGGCAGGATGGCCACGTGAGCGTCGGTGAAAGTGACCACGAGCTGCCAGACGACCACGATGCCCAGGAAGGCATAGAGGTAGGGCAGGATCTGTCCGGGCCTGAGGCTCATAGGTACACGTCCATGCTGACACAAAAAGAGCCGGCCACGCCGGTGGCGGGAGGCCACCGCCGGCGTGGCGCGGCGGGGGTACCTACTTGGCGTCCAGCGCCTTCTTGGCGAAGCTGGCGTCGAACTTCGGGTTGTCCTCGGGTTTGAGGATCTCCGCTTCCTTCAGGAACTTGGTGTAGGCGTCGATGGTGGAGGCTTCCGGCGCTATATCGCGGTTGTAGACGGAGATGCCTTCCTTCAGCGACAAGGCGATCACTTCCTTCGGAAAACCGATCTGCGAAGCCCACATGTCGACGGCCTTGTCCGGCTCCTTCAGGATAAGGTCGATCGCCTTGACGATGGACGTGATGATGTCCTGCACCAGCTCCGGGCTCTTGGCGATGAAGTCCTCGCGCGCGTAGACGCCGTTGCCGATGTAGTGGCCTGCCTTGATGGGCAGGATTTTCTCGGCCTTGATCAGCACGCGCGAGTGCCCGGCCGCGAGTGCGTTGGACACATGCGGATCCCAGGTGATGCCGGCGTCGACGCTCTTGTTGCCGAGCAGGGTGGGCACGTCGGAGCCCTTGGTCTTGAACAGGTTCACGTCGGTGATCTTCATGCCGGCATCGGCGAGCGCCTTCACCAGCAGCGGGTATTGCTGCGAGCCCTTGCCCGGATAGGCGATGTTCTTGTCCCTCAGGTCCTTCACCGACTTGATGTCGGAATCCTTGGGCACGAGGATCGCGGTCTGCTCCAGGATCGAGATGGCGAGCAGCTTGGCGGGCAGGCGGGCCGAGGCGACGATTGCCGGGCCCATGCCGGCGGAGGCGATCTGCAGTTCGCCAGCCGCGAGCGCCTGGTTCTCCGGCGCGCCGTAAGAGAAGCTTTTGAAGACGATCTTGACCTTGTGCTTCTTCTCGATCGGATCGAGCAGGCCCGCGGCGCGGGCAATGTAGATGGGCATGGTGGCGGGCTGGACGCCGAAGTTCACGACCTCTTCGGCCCGGGCCTGTTGCGTCGCCGCGGCGCCAAGCAGCAGGGCCAGCGCGGCGAGCGTCCCGGTCATCCATCGGGCGGAGCGTGCGTATGCGTATGCCATGACAACCTCACTCTCTGTCCGTCGAGCGTGGGTGCCGCTGGTTGGGTCCTTCCCGTCGACGGTTCCGGGCAGGGACGCGACGTTTTTTTAATTTCTGCGACAGATCGTAACATTTTTCGAAAAACTGAAAAGAGTCAACCGGGGTGAGGGCGAAAATGTGGCCAAAGGCTGCACAAATATCGAGCCTGCCCGGATGGTGTGCAGCCGCCGCCGGGGGAAATCCCTGCGCTATTGCAGTCGGTTGGCTTGAAAGGGGAAGCCGCGGGAGCGGGTGATCAGAATTCGAGCGCCTTGCTGAGCTTGGCCGCGGCGGCCTTCAGGTCGTCGAGGAAGGCAAGCGCCTTGGAGATCGGGAAGCGGGCTTCGGGACCATGCACGGCAAGGCCGGCGAAGACCGTGTTGGCGCTGTTGCGGATCGGTACGGCGAGAGCGATCAGGCCGACGGAATCTTCCTGATTGTTGATGGAGTAGCCCAGCCCTCGAATGTCCGCGAGATGGGCGGCGAAGGCCTCCTTTTCGGTGTATGTGCGCTCGGTGTAGCGGGTGAGCGGCAGCACGTCCAGCAGCCGCTGTCGCCGGCGGGTGGGCAGATAGGCGAGCAGCAGCTTGCCCATGGCCGTGCAGTGGAGCGGCACGCGGCTGCCGGGACGCAGCGGCACGCGCAGCGGCCAGTTGCATTCCACACGGTCGATGTAGATCAGCTCATGACCATCGATCATGCCGAGGTTGCAGGTTTCCTCTACCTTCGCGACCACCGACTCCAGGATCGCCCGTACCGGCGCGATGGGGTTGCCTGCGCTGAGCGCGTCGACCGCCATCCGGCGCATCTTCGGGCCGATGACGTAGCGGTCCTCGGGCAGACGGAGAAGCAGGCCGTTGTCCTCGAGCTGGCGCAGGAGCCGGTGCGCCGCCTGGCGCGATATGCCCATGCGTCCCGCCACGTCCACCTGGGACATGGGGTCGTGATGACGTACGAACAGATCCAGCACCGCCATGGACTTCTTCAGGGCGCTGTTGGTCTCCGGGGGCGAATCCAATCGCCGTCCAGTGGCCTGCGGGTCTTCGGCTTTCGGCAAAGTCGATGGTCGTGCCATAGGCAGAAACTAGTAGATGACGGCAGCAATAAGAAGTCCTGTTTGGCGATTCGCCAATACTGTACCGTAATGTACTTGCAAGGTTGGGCGTGAAGATGCAGCCAGCCTGCACCCGCGTGCCGCGCTGCGTCTCGGGCTGGATGGTGCCGGGCATGGGCCGCAAGACGCGGCAGGAGGATGGGGGCCGCACGCCCTTCGCCGGCTTGGATGCGTCGCCGGCGAAGTCCGCTGGAACGGAAAGGCCAGCGCTCCCGCGCCGGCCTTTCCTGCGGTCTCAGTTGTAGCCGTGGGTCTTTGCGATCAGAGAGACCGCGAATATCCCAAAGGCCGCAAAGATCAGCGTGAGATATGCCATTTCGCCTGCGCTCATCACAACCTCCCTTGAAAAGGTGGCTGGATGCTCGGGAAATTGCCGCGCGCCTTCGTTGACCCAGGTCAAGAAGGGGGTGCGGTAAAACGCGCAGGTGCGGGTCTATTCCTCGTCGCGGCGCATGGGCTTGAGCTTGCCGAAGACGCTCTCGGCTTCCGACAGCGCTTCCTCCAGCCGGCGCGCCTTCTCCTGCTTCTCCGATTTCTCGGGCTTCACGTCCGGCTTGGCGAGACCGCGCACCAGCATGGCGGCTTCCTCGGTCGCCGCCTTGCGGGCGGCATGCTCGGCAGCGGTTACCAGCACCGACCGCCTGGGCTTGGCGGGCTCGGCGGTGGTTACCTCGGCCGGGAGCAGGGTGCCCGCTTTTATGGCGGCCTTCTCGGCCTCCTTGCGCTCGCGCTCCACGCGCTTGGCGGCGCGGCGCACCTCGCGGTCGAGGTCGATCTGCGTGCACAGGCCCAGCGTCACCGGGTCGGCGGGCTGCAGGTTGGCGGAGTTCCAGTGAGTGCGTTCCCGAATTGCGTGAATGGTCGGCTTGGTGGTGCCGACCAGGCGCATGATCTGCGATTCCTTCAGCTCGGGATGGTGACGCAGCAGCCACAGGACCGCGTTGGGACGGTCCTGGCGGCGCGACACCGGCGTGTAGCGGGGGCCCTTCTTGGTCTTGACCACCGGGATCTGGGTCTTGGGCTCGGAAATCCGCAGCCGGAAGGAAGAATCCTCGATGGCGCGGGAGATCTCCTCGCGGGTAAGCTGGCCGGACGAGATCGGGTCCATGCCCTTGATGCCCTGGGCGACGTCGCCATCGGCGATGCCCTTGACCTCGAGCACATGCAGGCCGCAGAACTCGGCGATCTGCTCGAAGGTCAGCGGGGTGTTCTCCACGAGCCAGACGGCGGTGGCCTTGGGCATAAGCGGGGCGCGGCTCATAAATTTATCCTCCGATCTCCCGACCCCTTCGGCGCGAGAGATATGCCATGTTCCTGAATGAAGGGGGATTTGGCCCCTATATAGTCGCGCCGGAGCGTTTAGGCAATCGTCTCGCGAGTCACGACCGCCGGAGGCTTCAGCCCACGGCCAGCATGATCTTGCCGATGTGGGCGCTCGTCTCCATGCGGGCATGGGCCCCGGACGCCTCGGCCAGCGGGAAAGTCCGGTCCATGACCGGCCTGATCCTGCCGGCCTCGATGAGCGGCCACACCTTTTCTTCCAGCGCCCGGGCGATGCCCGCCTTCACCTCGTCCGTGCGCGAACGCAGGGTCGATCCGGTGAAGGTCAGGCGCTTCAGCATCAGCCTGGTGAAGTTCACTTCGGCCTTGGGGCCGCCGAGAAAGGCGATCTGCACGATGCGGCCGTCGGGCGCGGCGGCGACGAAATTGCGCTCGATGTAGCTGCCGCCGACCATGTCGAGGATGACGTCGGCGCCATGGCCGCCGGTCTCCTGCCTGGTCGCCTCGACGAAATCCTCCTCCCGGTAGTTGATGCCGCGCGCGGCGCCCAGCTTCTCGCAGGCGGCGCATTTGTCCGCCGAGCCCGCCGTCGCCAGCACCCTGGCGCCGAAGGCCGCGGCCATCTGGATGGCGGTGGTGCCGATGCCCGAGGAGCCGCCATGGACCAGCAGCCACTCGCCGGGCTTGAGCGCGCCGCGTTCGAAGACGTTGTGCCAGACGGTGAAAAAGGTTTCGGGCAGGGCCGCTGCCTCGATCATGGAAAGCCCCGCGGGCACGGGCAGCGTGGCGCCTTCCTCGGCGAGGCAATATTCGGCGTAGCCGCCGCCCGAGACCAGCGCGCAGACCTTGTCGCCGGGCTTGAAGCGGGTCGCCCCCGTTCCCGCCGCGACCACCTCGCCGGCGATCTCCAGCCCGGGAATTTCCGACGCGCCCTTGGGCGGCGGATACGCGCCGGTGCGCTGGAGCACGTCGGGACGGTTGATGCCGGCGGCGGCCACCTTGACCAGCAACTGGCCCTTGCCGGGCTGCGGCACGGGCAGGGTCACGGGCTGCAGCACTTCGGGCCCGCCGGGGCTGGCGATGCCGATGGCGGTCATCTGCTTGGGCATGTCAATCGTCCGTGCGTGAGATTTCGGGCAGATAGGTTTCCGCCGTGACATAGCGGCTGCGGGGCGAAGCGGCAAGGCCGGGAGGTCTTGGCGCGCGCGCCCGTGATGCTAGTCTTGGCCGCGCGACGCAGCAGCCAGGGAGGCGCGCCATGGACCTTGAAGACCTTGAGCCGAGGAAGGTGCGCGAGCACGAGCTGGGCGCCAAGCTGGACAATCACTCGGTAGCGGAGCTGAAGGCGCTAGTCGGGGCGCTGAAAGAGGAGATCGTCCGGGTCGAGGCCGAGATGCAGAAGAAGATGGCCACGCGGGCGGCGGCGGATTCGGTATTCAGGAAATAGCGGCGCGGGACAAGACGCGGATCGCGCCCTATTGGCAAATTTTTCGACAATCCGCCCTTAACCGCCTCCTTACCGTTAACGGTTTTTTAGGTTATCGCGGGCTAACCTTAAGTCACATCCAGTGATCTGGGTGACGAGTGGCTCCTGTCCACTCTGTTTGACGCCTCCCTGTTAACTTCCTGAGCCGCCACAAGGCGGCTCTTTTTTTGGTCCAGTGTCTTCCGGCACGAGCCGTGCCGCGATGCGCGGCATGGAACCTGCAATCGTGCCGGTACTGGCCGGTACTGGCGGGCCCATGTGCCATTGTCAGCCAAATGTTAAGCCGTGGGGGTTATTGCTGGCGTTCGCCATTGGCTTCCCCGGTCCGGGATGGTCTATTCGTCCCGGGGTCTCCAGCAGTGAATGTGTGAGTAAGGGCGTAGCGTCATGTCAGGGAAGTCCACGCAGGAAGGAACGAATCTCGACCAGGGAGTGACCATTCCCTTCGGTCAGAAATTCGCGGAATCGGAGAAATTCTCGGCCATTTTCAAGGAAGGCATGGCGCTTGTGGAGGCCACGGCCGCCTATCTGGACGGCGACGGGCGCCGCGATGCGCGCGAGCTGATGCCGCCGGCCTCGCTTTCCTACGCCACCGAGAGCATGCGGCTGACCACCCGGCTGATGCAGCTCGCCTCATGGCTGCTGATCCGCCGGGCGGTGAACGAGGGCGAGATGACCCCCGCCCAGGCCATGGAAGAAAAGAACCGGGTGAAGCTGAAGCTGGTGCCGAGCCCGGAGGTTTCGCCCGATTTCGGCCAGTTGCCGGCCCGGCTCAGGGAGCTGATAGAGGCCAGCTACCGCCTGAACAACCGCATCTTCCGGCTCGACCGGATGCTGGCGGAGGAGGCCGGGAAAGGCGACGCGGGGATGGTCAATCCGCTCGGCGACCAGCTTGCGCGATTGCAGCAGGTGTTCGCGGGCGGCAGCGGGAAATAACCCGGCGGACCCGCCTATTCGCCGCCTCGAGAGGTTCGAAGCCCGTAGCACAGAGCCATGAACCGGCGCGGCATGGACCCCGGACCAGGTCCGGGGTTTCGTCACGTTTGCGCTAGGACAAGGACTCGAAACCCCGGCCTTGAGCCGGGGTCCATGACGAGGGGATCGCCGGTCCGCCGCCCTCGTGGGCGTTGACGCGTCCTTCGCCTACCCTACGGGGCCGAGCTTCGAAATCCCGGGGCAAAGCCGGTGCCCGAAGCCGCATGGACCCCTGTATATCGGGTCGGGGGTTCCGTGAGCCTGGAGGCACACGGGTCGGCGAACGTGCTACTTGATGAAGCCTTCGTACTTCTTCTTGAAGCGGCTGAGACGGCCGCCGCGGTCGATCAGATGCTGGCTGCCGCCGGTCCAGGCCGGATGGGTCTTGGGGTCGATGTCCAGCTTCAGCACCT
>JBFWSL010000052.1:0-15144 GCA_050248375.1 Hyphomicrobiales bacterium
CGAGTAGTTACTCCGCCGCGATCACCCGCGTGGAATAGCTGTTATGGGAATACGTCTCCCATGTCGGCTTGTAGCTGCCGTTGGCCTCGTTGCCCCACACCGCCCACCCGGGCCGCGTCCCGCGCGCGAACAGTTCCAGATACGGTCCCGGCGAACAGGCTTCGATGATCCGGTATTGCTCGTCGGGCTTGCGGCTGTGCTCGCGCTTGCGCGTGGCCAGGAAATTCACCTGCTTGCGGCCCGGAGCCAGCGTGCGCGCATTCTTGCCCCGCACCCCGAACAGGATCATCTCGGTGACATTGCGGAAGTAGAAGCCGACGCCACGTCCATCCGGCCCGCCGTCCTTCCGCACCTTATGCCAGATCAGGTTGGACTTGTAGCTGAAGCCCCACGCTTCCATTACGGCGAGCCCCTCGGGCAGGAGCGCGTTCGGGCACCAGAGGTAGAGATGCGAAGGCTCCGTGGCCAACATGGACACGGGCAGTTCCTTGATCTCCTTAAGTGTCAGTGTCGAATAGCGCGAGAGCCGCTTGTGCTCCGGCGCAACCTTCCCTGTCTTGTTCTGAAACTGCCACGGAGGATCGGCCAGGATGGTCGAGAACCGTCGACCGCCAGCGAAGCCAAGAAGATCGTCACCTGCGGTCATTCAGAGCCCCTTCAGCGTGGACAACCTGATTATCTGATTCGCGTGACTTCACAGTTTACGAAAAGAATGTTCCCATTTTGTTCTACAAAAATCAACAGGCCTCAAAGCTTTTCACAACCCCGTCTGGTTCATTGAAGCCAACGCCCTCCCTTGCAATCCCTGCCGTAAAGGCCCAACTGCGGGAGGCGCGCCGGTGGTCCCAGGCGGGAACCACAAGCGGCGCGCATACATTTCCTGCACGCCCCGTCATCTCCTCTCGCGGACGCCGGCCGGCGTCCGCCCCGAACCTGCCCGGCCACGGCCGGCGCGACCGAAGCCGACCGGACAACAATGCCCCAGCCCGCCGACACGCAGCAGCAGCGCCTTCAGGCCAAGGCGCCGCCGATGCCCGAGTTCATCGCCATCATCGCCTCCATGATGGCCATGACCGCGCTGAGCATCGACATCATGCTGCCCGCCCTGCCGCAGATCGGCCGCGCCTTCGGGCTGGAGGAGCCCAACGCGCGCCAGCTCGTGGTCACCATGTATGTGCTCGGCTTCGCCTTCGGCCAGGTGGTCTACGGGCCGCTGTCCGACGCGCTGGGGCGCAAGCCCGTGCTGTTCGCCGGCCTCGCCGTCTTCGCCCTCGCCTCGCTGGGCACCATGACCGCCGGCGACTACACCACCCTGCTCGCCGCCCGCGCGCTGCAGGGCTTCGGCGGCGGCGCGCCCCGCGTCATCGCCGTGGCCATCGTGCGCGACCTGCATGGCGGCCGGCGCATGGCGCGCATCATGTCCTTCGCCATGATGGTGTTCATCATCATCCCCATCATCGCGCCCGGCGTCGGCGAGCTGCTCACTCTGGTGGGCCACTGGACCTGGGTGTTCGGCTTCCTGTTCGTCATGTCCCTGCTGATCATGGCCGTCGCTATGCTGCGCCTGCCCGAGACGCGTCCGCCCTCCGCCCGCGCGCCGCTCACGCCCGCCTGGCTCGGCGGCGCCCTGCGCGAGACGCTCTCCTCCCGCCTCACCGTCGGCTACACGGTGGCCACCGGCTTCATCTTCGGCTGCCTCATGTCCTACGTGAACACGGCGCAGCAGATCTTCGTCGGCATATTCGGGCTCGGCCAACTCTTCCCCCTCGCCTTCGGCGGCATCGCCGTGGCCCTCGCCTTCGCCGCCATGGCCAATGCGCGGCTGGTGGAGCGCGTCGGCATGCGCCGGCTGAGCCATGCCGCGCTCGCCGGCTTCGTGCTGGTCGCGGTGACGCATCTGGGCCTCACCCTGGCGCTGGGACACGAGCTGCCGCTACTGGCCTATTGCGCCATGCTGGCGGCGAACATCTTCTGCTTCGGCTTCATCATGCCCAACTTCAACGCCATCGCCATGGAGCCGCTGCATCGCGTGGCCGGCACCGCCTCCTCCTTCATCGGCTTCTTCACCACCGCCGTCGGCGCCGTAATGGGCTGGATCGTCGGCCAGCAGTTCGCGGGCACGGTGGTGCCGCTGCTGGCGGGCTACGCGGGCCTGAGCGCCCTGGCCCTCGCCGCCGTCTTCGTCACCGAGCGCGGCCGCCTGTTCGAGGTGGGCGGCCCGTCTTGACGGGCTTCTCCCGCGCTGCGCAGTGTTGACGTCATGAGCGTCCGCCCGCCCCGCATCCTCGCGCCGAAGCCCGCCGACAAGGACCCCCTGTCGGCCGCGCTCGAGCATGAGGTGCTGGCGGAGAAGATGTCCACCTATGGCCGCCTGCTGAAGCGCCTCGAGGAGGCGCTGGCCGCTTACCGCGCGGGCGAAAGCGAGGAGACCCTCGCCGCCGCCGGCGAGGCCCTGTGGCATGTGGTCATCCAGCGCGACCTGTGCGGATTCCGCCGCCACGACCTGTTCTTCCAGGAATATGCCGTACCCACGCCCGTGCGCCTGCGCATGGGCCTTGCGCCCCGGCGGCGCGGGTGACGTCCGCCGTGCCGGATGGCGGGACATCCGCGCCGGACGAAACCGCCATCAGGCGGCTGCGCCGCTGCGGCTGGCTCGGCCTCGTCGGGCTCGTTGCCTCGCTGCCTCTCGTGTTCGCCATGGGCCGTTACGAACTGGACGGCTATGGCCTAGTGACCTCGGCAAGCTGGCTGCTCGTCGCCGCGATCACCGTGCTGTGCTTCCGCGCCGCCGCCGCCGAACGCCGGGGCGAGCGCGGGCCGTTCCGCTCCCTCGCGCTTCTGTCGGTGGCCGCATTGATCCTGCCGGGAGCGCCCATCGCCGCGCTGGCTCCCATGTCGCTCATGATGGGCGTGGCCCGCCTCGCGCAGAATCTCGATCCGCGCGAGGCGCTGTTCGCCGTCTGGGGTCTGCTCGGGATCGCCTTCTTCGTGGCGATCATCGTCATCCTGATGACGGTGCGGCGCCTGCGGCGGAGGCGCGGCTAGCCCGTCTTGCGACGCTTCGGGCGATTGGCGCTGCGCCCGCCCTTGTCGATGCGGCTGCTCAGGAACTGGTACGCGCCGAGCGCGGTCAGGGCGAACATCGCCGCGACAAACAGCGCGGCGGGATATAGGGCGTCGGGAATATTGGTCCGGCTGGTCTTGAACACCATGACCAGCGCCTCCAGGCTCGCCGCGATAACGATGATGGTGATGAACTTGGTCAGGGAACGGCGCGACTCCAGCGCCGAGCGCAGCTCGCGCTTGCGAAGGATTTCTTCCTCCGCGATGAACTTGGACGTCTCGATCACGGCGAATCCGATGATCAGCAAGCCGATCGAGTCCAGAACCTCGTCCACCGGGTCATACGCGGCCACCGCCGCCGCCACCGTCCAGACCGCGCTGACGAACAGCACGATGGAGAACAGCATGAGCGTCAGCGTGGCGAGGGTGAAATAGGCCAGCGCGATGTTCTCGTAGATTTTCTGCATGGGCCGCTCCGACCTGTTTACAGGGCCGGATGTCCCGGCCAATCGTCTACGACGTCTTCATATCGTCCTTCGGGATGGGGAGGCATTTGCCGCCGCCCTTGTCGGTCCAGTACTGGTCGTCCCTGCAGGGATCGCCGCAGTTCTCCTCCGCCCGTGCGGAACCCGCCGCGCATATCAGCAGGGCGCAGACCAGCACGCGCCCCGTGGCTTTCAGTAGTGTCATGACCGAATCCTTCTCACCGGCACGATGAGGATCATGCTCCTGAATTTGCCTGTCAGCAACTGGCGGACCGAGGATCAACCCGCCGCCGGAATCGCGCTAGAGTATACGCAAGCGGACCACCCACGAGTCCGCGGGAAGGGAAAATGGCCGAGCAGACCGCTGCCCTGATCTTGCGGCTTTACGATGCTTGGCGGCAGAAGAAGCTCGGCCAGGTTGGGGAGCTGATGGCGGAAGACTTCTGCCTGCACATCCACGTGCCGCCCACGGTGCACCCCCTTGGCGGACCCTGTCACGGGCGCGAGGCCGCCCTGGAGCGGCTCACCGCCGTCAGCGAGCAGTTCGACTTCGTCTCCTACCAGATCGACCCCTTGCTCGCCGCCCCCGGCCGCGCCGCCACCCAGGCCCATCTGCACTACCTGCACAGGGACTCGGGCGAGCATTTCCGCTCCACCATCGGACATTTCTGGGTGGTGCGCGAAGGACTTGCCGTCCGCCTCGACGAGTATCACGACATGGGCGACGTGACCGATTTCGCCGGCAAAGTGGTCGAAATGATCTGACGCGGCGTCTTGCCGCATAATCCGCCGCCGAAACACCGCAAACGCGCCGATTGTTTCTTGCTGCCTTCAGCGCGAGAAACGAAATTTGGAAATCGACTGCGCGGCTCGAACTTCTCGAACCAATCCGAATACGGAACACTACCGCTCGCGGACAATCGCGGCGTGAAATAAACACATTTCAGACACTTTTCCCGCATACCCGCGCCCGTTCACGCGGCGGAATCATTCGACAAGCTCCGGATTTATTTGGAACGATCTTCAGAGGCCACTTTCATGGCGGACATCAATCACGACTTGCTGCATACCATCTACAAGGCGCTGCAGAAGCGGGACACGGAGGTATTCGGCCGTTATCTGGCCGACGATGCCCGGCACCACATCCACGTCCCCATCGAAGTCCATCCCATCGGCGGCCTGCGCACCGGAAAGGTCGCCATCATCGAGCGGATGAACGAGATCGCCCGCAGCTTCACCACGCTCTCATTCGCCATCGACGATCTGCTGGTGGGCAACGGCCGCGCGGCGGCCCGTGTCCGGGTGGCGAGCCTGCACAGGATTTCCGGAGAGCAATATCGCGGCACCGTGGTCCACTTCTGGACCTTCCACGACGGCCTCATCACCGGCCTGGACGAGTATCACGACATGGGCGACGTGCTCGGCTTCACCGAGCGGGCGGTCGAGCGCGTCTGACCGGGGACGCCCCGCCACCGCGCCTCCGCCCTTTAGTGGTGCTCCACCTTGACGATGTTGTAGGTCGTGCGCCCCGAAGCATGGGCGATGGAGCGAATGGCCACATGCTCGCCCGCGTGCAGCGGCTCGGCGAGCTGGCTGTAGGCATCGACTTCCTCGCCGCCGGGCAGCCGCACATGCACCGCGAAGCCGCCCTTGCGTCCCGTCAGCCGGGCCGCGTCCGTCACCTCGCCTTCCATCTCGCGGGTCTCGACCACCTGGTCCACCCGGGCCAGCTTCTCCGCCGTCAGCCAGCTATAGCCGCCGAAGATGGCGATGGCGGCGGCGAACACCGGACCCCACTTCCACAGCCGCTGGCGGCGGATCATGCGGTTGAGCTGGCGGGTCTGTTCCGGGGTCATGGGCGGGGCATCCCTCAACAGGTCTGTAGCCGCTATATAGTCCCGCCGCGGCCCGTCGTCACCTGCCGGCACGCCGCACCCACGATCCGATGGTCCATGCCGGCGCCGCTTTCGTCTGCCTCATGCTCGCTATGGTCGCGGGCATGGGCCTGCCCGCAGGCTCCCGGTTTTCCTGCGCTTTCGAGCTTCCCATCTTCGAGCGCCGCTAGCGCATCATCCGGCCAGGTGGAATCGCCTGGCCGGTAAGATCATGCGCCAGATCAATAGCTTGAGCATGATCCTGTCGGAAAAGCGGTATCCACTTTTCCGGATCAGGCTCTAGAAAATCCACCATGCGCGACGGAAATCCCCAAGCCTGGGCGTAACAGGGGCCATGGACGGTGCCGCCGGAATTCGCCGGCCGCCGGAACCGGGGCGGGACCCCAGACGTTGGGGTCCGTGAACTGGAGTATTCAGGCATGAACCTTCAAGTCTTGAACAACCGGGCATTCAAGGCGCTGGCGCTTGGCGCGGCCATCACCGTCGGCGCCGCGACCGCCATGCCCAGCCAGGCCGAGGCCGGACGCCGCGGCAGCGGCGGCGCCATCGTCGCCGGCATCGCCGCCGCCGCCATCATCGGCGGCATCGTCGCCAGCCAGAACCGCAGGCATTACGATTACGGGCCGCGCTACTACGCGCCGCCCCCGCCGCGTCCCTACGCCTACGCGCCTCCGCCTCCGCCTCCGCCCTCCTACGCCTATGCTCCGGCGCCGTCCTACGGCTACGCGCCGCAGCCCTGGACGCCGGAGTGGTACGACTACTGCTCGCGCAAGTGGCGCAGCTTCGATCCGCGCTCGGGCACCTACCAGCCCTATAACGGGCCCCGTCAGCTCTGCCACTGACGCGAATACGCCTTGAACCTGTGAGCCAGGGGCCGGACCTCGCGTCCGGCCCTTTTGCTTTTCGCGGGCGGCGGCCTACGCTCCCCTCCGTTGGAACCTGAGGAGGGAGATGGCCATGGAGTCCGCTTCGACCGAACTGCGCTACCTGCTCTACGTGATCCTGCTCGGACTGCTCGTCTGGATTCCCTACATCCTCGCCGAGATCGCCACCAACGGCATCGCCAGGGCATTCAGCTACCCGGACGAGAGAAACCGGCCGCTCTGGGCGCAGCGGCTGGCGAAGGCCCACCAGAATCTTCTCGAGAACACCGTGCCCTTCGCCGCCATCGTACTGGCCGGCGAGGCCATGAACGTGCACACGCCCGTGACGGCGGCCTGCGCCATGGTGTTCTTCTGGGCGCGCGTGGCGCACCCCTTCACGCAGATCACGCGAATCTGGGGCGCACGCACGCTCGCCTTCGGCGCCGGCTACGGCGCCACGCTCGTCTACCTGCTGACGCTGCTGGGTGCCTGAGGACTAGCGCTTCGCCATCGCGTTCTTGATCGCGCCGACGATGGTCACGAGGATGGCGCCAGCCGCGCCCCCGCCAACGACGTCGCGAATGATCGAACCGATGTCCATGCTGCCCGCGGCTCCCTCGAGCAGCGACATCAGGATCTGGCCGCCGACGCCGCCGCCTACCGCGCCGGCGATCAGGTCGCCCACGGTCCCGAGCGACTGGTTGACCCGCGCCTTTCCGGCCCCGGCTCCACCGACGGCTCCGGCAATGACCTGCACGATAAGGTTTCCAAGCATCCCTTCCATGGCATCTCTCCCAGTAGGTTGCAGAAAGGGCGGATTTCCGCCCGCTTCCCCGGCCGGCGGCAGATCGCGTCTCTCGCCCGTCCGGCCCGGCTTAATACTTTAGGCTGAGTCGGAGGGTAATACTGTCTGAAATCGCATGTATGTCAGACACACATTTCTGCGGTAAAATGATTGGTCGAACTGGGTGCGGGTAACTCGTTGGTGGCTGCGGCGCGTCCCGGAAGAGGGGCCGCGGCCCGAAGGATAAAGCAAATGCGCAAGTCGTATCTGGGCGCCTTGGGTCTCTCCATCGCCGCCGCCGGCCTGATGGCCTCCACTCCGGCCGAGGCCTGGGGCAAGAAGTATCGCCATTGCTGCTACGGCACCGGCGTCGTGGTCGCCGGCACCGTCTACGGCTCGGCCTATATCGCGCCGCCCGCCTATGCCTACACGGAATCCTACTACAGCCCTTACGCCCCCGATTATCCGCCCTATCACTCGGGCTACGCCTATACTTGGGAGACGGTGACGCCTCCGGCCCATTACGTGCCGTCCTACCGGACCTACACGCCGCCACCGCCGCCCTCCGCCTACCAGACGCCCGGGCTGCCGCCCTATGAGAGCTACAAGCCGGCCCAGCCGGGCGCTTATGGCTCCCAGGCTTATGGCAACGGCTATGCCCAGAATGGCTATCAGGGGTATCAGGGCTACCAAGGCTACCAGGGCAACGGCGGCGCGCCCGCCGAGGGCAGCGCCGAGTGGTACTCCTATTGCTGGTCCAAATACCAGAATTTCGACCCGAATTCAGGCACTTACACCGGTCCGGGCGGCCAGCGCCTGCCCTGCCGCTGAAACATCGGTCATCCGCGATGCCGGCCGCCGGGAAATCCTCCCCGGCGGCCGGTCCGTTAACGCCGCAGCCTCCCGTTTCCCACCCATAATATTGCCCCGCAACAATCATTAAGTGTCCGTTTTTAGGACACAATTCGCGGCGAACTTCTGCGCCGCACAAAACCTGATTCGGGGAAGCTCCCCCTCCCCGGATCGATCATCCCGCCCCGGGTAGCCCGGGACATCACACACAAGGAGTGTTCGTATGAGTTCAATCCGGATGATGTTTGCCTGCGCCCTTGTGGCCGTTGGTCTGTTTCCGGCGACCGCGACCGTCGCCGGCGAGCAGGGCCACGCGTCCTGGTATGCCCTCACTTCCATGACCGCCAGCGGCGAGCGCATGAATCCCGACGGGATGACGGCCGCGCATCGCACCCTGCCCTTCGGCACCCGCGTGCGCGTTGAAAACCTGAACAACGGCCGGGCCGTGGTCCTGCGCATCAACGACCGCGGGCCGTTCATCCAGGGCCGCATCATCGACGTGAGCCGCGCAGCCGCCTCGCAGCTCGGATTTATCGGCGCCGGCACCGCCCGGGTCCGCGTGACGGTGGTCGGCTCCGGCGACACCAGGACGGGCGTCGGCAGGGAAGCCGAGTCGACGTCGGGCTGGCGCAACGATCTGGGACTTTTCCCGGGCAGCCGCAGCTAGCACGGCGCGGGAAGCAGGAAAAACCGGCCGGGCGCGGAGCAATCCGCGTCCGGTTTTTCTTTACCAGGAAAATATCGCGCGGCTTTCTTTCGGGGTTTTTCACGTCCCCGGGGTGGCAATCCTCCCGCGGCACCACATATGTCAGCCCAACATGGAGGATACCGCTATGAAGAAAACCCTTGTCGCGCTTGGACTTGGCGCCCTCTGTCTGGGCGTTGCCGCAACCACCCCCGCTTCCGCCGCCATTCAGTGCGACGGTCCCTACCAGGTCGGCAAATACGGCCAGTTCCGTTCCTCCTATTGCGAGGACGGGCACATCGCCCAGGTCGCCAGCCAGCGCGGGCGCTATGTGTCCGCTGACGCCATCCGCCACAACCCCAGCATCAAGGCCGACGTGTGCCGCTCCATCGGCCACCTGCCGAGCGTGAAGATGGCCTGCATCGGCTACGGCGTGGAAGACCGGGGCTTCTTCCGCAACTAGCCGGAAAAGTAACCGACGGAAAAAACGGGCGGCTTTCCCATGCGGCAAGCCGCCCGAATTTTTTGCTGCCTCTACGACTCCGAGACACTGGAAAAGGACTCCCCGGTGGATGCAATATCCACCGTCCAACCCAACAGTGAGGGATGACCACATGTCTCGCATAGCCTTGGTTGTTTCCGGAGGTTTGCTCGCGGCCGGGTTCGCTCTGGCGACCCCCACCACCGCTGACGCCGGCAAGTCCTGCTACAGCTCCAGCGGCACCGCTGGATGGTTCAACGAGAAATATGCCGGCGAATCGTCGGTGCGCCGTCTGAACCACGCCATCAATGCCGAGGCGCACAAGAAGAAGTGGAAGGTCGTCTACGTGACCAAGCCCGCCACGTCCTGCTCCAAGGGCAGCGGCGGCTGGTACAAGTGCACGTCCACCGCGACGTCCTGCAGCAGCAAGTAGATCGGACTGCGATAAATCCCATGCCGGCGGCGGCCCCGCCGGCATGTCGTTTTTTCAGGCAAGCCAGCAAGGGGAGGCTCTCATGCACAAGCACATTCTCGCCGCCGCCGCGGCCACCGCGGCACTCTTCGCATTCGCGCCATCGTCCGCCGAGGCCGGATGCAAGGAATTCAAATACGGCTACGTGGGCTACACCCGCTCGGGCACCGAGTCCTTCAGCAAGAAGCGCTCCCTGAAGCTGGCCACCGACTGGCAGGCCGGAAACGGCGGCCGCATCGGCGCCACCACCCTTACCTGCAAGCCCTTCGGCTTCGCCTCCGAGTGGGAGTGCCACGCCACCACCAGGGTCTGCAAATAGCGCGGCAAGCGCATTAGGACGGCGTTAGCCATTTCGCTCTAGCCTTTCCCTGCCGAACAAGGGAACGCAGGGCCGATCATGTCCGGAATGGCTGCCGCCGCCGTCGCGGCCAATCACGCCCAGGTGCAGCTTGCGCTCGCCGCCAAGCTGGCGAAGTCCAATGCCGCCAGCGAACGTTCCGTGGTCGGCCTTATCGAGGCCGCCAACCAGAACATGCAGACCATGGTGAAGTCCGCGCTCGCGCCGGGCGTCGGCGGCACAGTGGACATCTCCGCCTGACGGCGCCGTCCGCGCCGCTCAGCCGACGAGCGTACCCTCGGTCAGCCCTGCCGCGACCGCGTATTCGCCCGCCGGCATCTTCTCGCCGCCCTCCGGCCGCACCCTGCGCACGTGGATCTCGCCGCCGCGCGCCGACACCGAGAAACCGTCTTCGGTTATGGAGACAACGCGCCCGGGCGCGCCCGCGTCCATGACGATGCGCGAGCAGTCGAAGATCTGCACTTCCCTGCCGCCGATGCGCGTCCAGGCGCCCGGCTGCGGATTGGTGCCGCGGATCAGGTTGTAGACTTCGCCCACCGGCTTGGCCCAGACGATCTCCGCGTCCTGCTTGCGGCACCAGCTCTCGTAGGTAGCCTTTGAATGGTCCTGCGGACTCTTCGGCGCCCTGCCCTCGCGCACCAGGTCCACGGACTCCAGCATCGCCTCCACGCCCATGGGAAACAGCTTCTTGAAATAGAGGCTGCCCAGCGTGTCGTCCGGCCCGATCTCCACTTCCTTCTGCATCAGGATCGGCCCCTCATCGAGCCCGTCGTCGGGCCAGAAGATGGACAGGCCCGTCTTGCGCTCTCCCATGATGATCGGCCAGTTGATCGAGCTGGGCCCCCGGTGCAGCGGCAGCAGCGAGGGATGATACTGGATGGTGCCGAGCCGCGGCGTGTCGAGCACGGCGGAAGGAACCAGCAGCGTGACATAGGCCATCACGCACAGGTCGGCCTTCAGGCCCGCAAGCTGTTCCCGCACCTCGGGCGTCTTCCAGCTTGCCGGCTGGAACACGTCGAGGCCCTTTGACAGGGCGAACTCCTTCAGCGGATCGAGCGGCGCGCCCTTGCGGTCGGGCCCGCAATAGACGGCGGCGATTTCCTCCCCGCGATCGAGCAGGGCTTCCAGCACCGCCTTGCCGAAGGCCTGCTGCCCGTGAACCACAAGTCGCATGCCGTCCCTCCCGGACCTTCTGGTTACCGGCCGCTGGCCGCCGCGCGGAAACGGTTGGCCAGCATGGCGCCGTCGCGGCTGGGATAGCGCGCGGGATCCTTGCTCGCGGCCACCTTCGCCACCGCGAGCGCGGGCCCGCCGCCGCCGAGCAGGAACCCGGCCAGCCCTTCGCATTCATCCGGCGTGCGCACCGTCACGGCCTGCGCGATGCCGGCGCCACGAGCGATGGCGGCGATGTCCGCGCCCCGCGACGTCAGCCCGGCCTGTCCGCCGGTCTCGCCGAACATCTCGTTGTCGAGGACGAGGATACCGAGATTGGCGGGCGCCTGCGAACCGATCACCGCGAGACTGCCGATGCCCATCATCATGTCGCCATCGCCGGTCACCACCAGTACCTTGCGCCCGGGCTGCGCCAGCGCCAGGCCGAGACCGGCGGGCACGGTCAGGCCCATGGCGTTCCACATGTAGAAGAACTCCGGCCGGTCTCCCGTCTCGTACAGATCCCAGCACGGAGTACCGAGCCCGGCTATCACCAGCGCGTCGCCGGCTTCGGCGATCACCCCGGCGACGACTTGCCTGCGCGAAAGGGACATGGCGCGCCTCCTAGTCGAACGTCTTGACGCCGAGAACCTGCTGGGAAACCAGCACGGCGGCGGATTTGCCTTGGTTGAAGGCGGCGTCGGCCGCCTCGCTGAACAGCGGACCCACCTCCTGCGAGGCCTGCGCCTCGCTCACTTCCACGCCCATGGCCCGGAACACCGCGGCCACCGCGCTACCCATGGGGTTCTGCGCGGGATTGGCCTCGCCCGCCTGGCCGCGCATGGTGACCAGCATCAGGCATGGCGTCTTCGTGAAGGCGGGCAGCGCCAGTCCGTTGATGCAGTTGCCGGTGCCGCTCGACTGCATGCACAGCAGCGCCCGCTTGCCGCCGGCCCAGGCGCCGAAGCACAGGCCCACGCCCTCCTCCTCGGTGGACAGCGTGACCACGGTCATGTCCTTGTCGGCCTTGCACAGATCAAGCAGCCGGGTCAGCCCCGCATCCGGCACGATCGCCATGATGCCGATGCCCAGCTCCTTTGCCCGCTGGTACACATCCGACGGCCAGTCCGTGCCCGCAGTCTGCCCCATGTAACCCTGCCACTGCCGTTTCTTTTCGCCGGGCACTTCTATGCCGGGCCCCACCGCCCCGTGCAAGGCCCAATGGCCGCCCTTCCCAAGCTTTGACTGGCCAGAGCGCCCGGCATGGCTAAACTGCCTGGTTCTCAGCAAGGCGGCACAAGAAAATGCATAATTCCATCGACAGCGTTCTCGACGCACTGGACAAGTCAAGGGACAAGGCAATCGAGCGCCTGTTCGGCGTGCTTGCCATTCCGAGCATCTCCACCGATCCCGCCCACAACGCCGATTGCCGCAAGGCGGCGGAATGGTGCGTCCGCGAACTGACCGACATCGGCTTCCAGGCCAGGGCGCACGACACCAGGGGCCAGCCCATGGTGGTCGCGCACTACAGGCCGAAGGACGCCGCCGGCTTGCCCCATGTGCTGTTCTACGGCCACTACGACGTGCAGCCGCCGGACCCCCTGGACGAATGGAAGACGCCGCCCTTCGAGCCGCGCCTGGCCAAGGACCCGGAGCACGGCGACGTCATCGCCGGGCGCGGGTCCTCCGACGACAAGGGCCAGTTCATGACCTTCTTCGAGGCCTGCCGCGCCTGGATGAGCGCCCATGGCAGGCTGCCGCTCCGGGTCACCGTGCTGCTTGAGGGCGAAGAGGAATCCGGCAGTCCGAGCCTGGGGCCATTCCTCGACGGGCACGCCAGGGACCTGAAGGCCGACTTCGCGCTCGTCTGCGACACGACCCAGTGGGACAAGGACACGCCCGCCGTCACCACCTCCCTGCGCGGCCTCGCCTTCTCCGAACTGTGCATCACCGGCCCGCGGCGCGACCTCCACTCCGGCATGTATGGCGGCCCGGTGCGCAATCCCATCCGCGTGCTGACCCAGATCCTCGGCGAACTTCACGACAGCCAGGGCCGCGTGTGCATCCCGGGGTTCTATAGCGGCGTGCGCGAGCCTTCCCTCGCCCAGCTCGGCCAGTGGAAGCAGCTCGGCTTCGACGAGAAGGATTTCCTCAAGTCGATCGGCCTCGCCAGGCCGGCCGGCGAGACCGGCCGCAGCGCCCTGGAGCAGCTCTGGTCGCGGCCGACGGCGGAGATCAACGGCATCTATGGCGGCTACCAGGGTCCCGGCACCAAGACGGTGATCCCCTCCACCGCCAGCGCCAAGCTTTCCTTCCGCCTCGTGCCCGGCCAGGACCCCAAGGCGGTGCTGAAGGGCTTCCGCGAATTCGTCAGGGAGCGGCTGCCCGCCGACTGCAAGGCCAGCTTCGAGCATGAGGGCGGCTCGCCCGCTGTCGGCTTTGACCCCGGCGCCCCGGCCTTCCGCGCCGCCGCGCAGGCGCTCGCGGAGGAATGGGGCAAGCCCGCCCTGTTCATGGGCTGCGGCGCGTCCATACCCATCGTGCAGTCGTTCAAGGACGTGCTTGGCATGGACACCCTGCTGATCGGCTTCGCTCTCAACGACGACCGCATTCACGCCCCCAACGAGAAATACAACGTCGCCAGCTTCCGCAAGGGCGCGCGGAGCTGGGCCCGCATCCTGGGGCGGCTCGCGGAGCTGAAGGCCTGAGCGCCGGTTTCTCCATTTGCCGCCTTCAATCCCGCCCGCCGGCGCGATAGTCTGCGCCCGCCTGTCAACAACCCGCCAACTGGAAGCCCGCCATGATCCTGCGTTCGTCTCCCGCCTCCCCCTATGGCCGCAAGTGCAAGATGTCGGCCCTCGTCCTCGGCCTGATGGACAGGATCGAGGTGGTGGCCGCAAACACGCGCGACCCCAACGATTCCATCAAGGACCAGAATCCGCTGGGCAAGATTCCCGCGCTCATCCTCGACAGCGGCGAGGTGCTGTTCGACAGCCCGGTGGTCTGCGCGTATCTCGACAGCCTCGCGGGCGGCGGCAAGATCGTTCCGAAGCAGGACGCGGCGCGCTGGAGGGCCCTCACGCTGGAGGCGCTGGCCGACGGCATCCTCGATGCCGCCCTGCTGCTGGTCTACGAGAAGCGCTACCGGCCCGAGGACATGCAGCACAGGCCCTGGGAAGAGATGCAGCAGGGCAAGATCGACCGCGCCCTGGACCACCTCGAGGCCAACCTGCCGGCCAATGTCTCCGGCACGCCGGACATCGGCCAGATCACGCTGGCCTGCGCACTGGGCTATCTCGATTTCCGCCATGGCGGCAAATGGCGCGCGGCACACCCCGGGCTCGTCGCCTGGCAGGACGATTTCGCCGCCAGCGTGCCCGCCCACGCCAAGACCATGCCGCACGACTGAGGCCGCCCCGATGGCGATCGCGCTCAGGGCCGCCGCCGCGGCATTCCTGCTGCTATACGCGGCCCTGCCGGCGAATGCGGCCGGCAAGCCCGGCGACTTCGATTACTACGTGCTCACCCTGTCCTGGTCGCCGAGCTACTGCGAGACCGAAGGCAAGGACCGCAACGAGCCGCAATGCAGCGGGCAAAGACCCTATGCCTTCGTGCTGCACGGCCTGTGGCCGCAATACCGCCGCGGCTGGCCCCAGGACTGCGACATCGGCTCCAGGCCGTGGGTGCCGCGCGAGGTGATCGACTCCATGCTCGACATCATGCCGAGCACCGGCCTAGTCATCCACGAATACAGGAAGCACGGCACCTGCTCCGGCCTGAAGCCGGACGCCTATTACAGCCTCGCCCGCGAGTTGTTCGGGCAGGTGAGGATTCCCGCCCGCTACCTGTCGCCGACCGACTACGTGACAGTGACCCCGGCGCAGCTCGAGGAGGATTTCCTCAAGACCAACCCCGCGCTCAACGCGGACATGCTGTCGATTTCCTGCGGCAGGGAGAGGCGTCTGCGCGAGGTCCGCATCTGCTTCTCCCGGGACAAGGCACCGGTCGCCTGCGGCCAGAACGAGAACCAGGACAGGCTGTGCAGGCTGGACAA
>JBFWSL010000053.1:0-15131 GCA_050248375.1 Hyphomicrobiales bacterium
GCTTGCCGTCATCTTTCCGTCCATAAAAAGTATTTAATATGCTACTTTAAATCCTGTTGGCCTCGGCGGCCACCCGGATTCGAGGATGCGACAATGCGCCTGACACGGTTTTCCGACTATTCCCTGCGGGTGCTTATCCACGTGGGCACCAGGGGCGACCGCCTGAGCACCATAGACGAGATCGCCGGCAGCTTCGGGATATCCCGCAACCACGTGATGAAGGTCGTCCAGCGCCTGTCCAGCCTGGGCTACCTGGAAACCCTGCGCGGCAAGGGGGGCGGTATGCGTCTCGCCTGCGACCCCGCCCGGATCGGCATTGGCAGGCTGATCCGCCAGACAGAGGAGGACATGAACCTCGTCGAATGTTTCCAGGGCGGGGGCGCCTGCGCGATCGAGCCGGTCTGCGCGCTGAAGCTCGCGTTGTCGCGCGCGCTGACGGAGTTTCTCAAGGTTCTGGACGAATACACTCTTGCCGACCTGATCCGGCCACGGAAGCGGCTGGCGGAACTGCTGCAACTGGAGGCTTGAGCGCTTTATTCCTTGTGCAGGCCCATGATGCGGCGGATGCGCCTGATGCCGAGGGCGACCGCCGCCAGCACGAAGGGGATGCTCGCGCCGGTGACGATTTCCGCCTTCAGCGGTACGCCGGATGACGACAGGCCCTTGGCCGCGTAGCCGATGATTCCGACGAGATAGTAAGTGATCGCGGCAACGGAGAGGCCTTCGACCGTCTGCTGCAGCCTGAGCTGCAGTTTCGCCCGGCGCGCCATCGTCGCCAGCAGATCCTGGTTCTGCTTCTGGCGGGCCGCGTCGATTCTCGTCGAAAGCAGTTGCGTGGCGCGGGAGATGCGCTCCGAGAGGTTTTCCAGGCGCCGCTCCGCCGAACGGCAGGTCGCCATGGCCGGCGCCAGCCGCCGCTCCATGAACTCGCTGATCATCTGCAGCCCGGGGAGCCTTTCCTCGCGCAGGTCCTCGATCCGTTGCCGCACCAGTTCGTAATAGGCGGCCGCCGCCCCGAAGCGGAATTGCGATTCCGCGTAGCGGCTCTCGATCTCGGCTTCCAGCTTGAGCAGCCGGGCCAGCAGGTCGGTTTCCGATTCCGGCGTCTCGTGCGCCATGGCGTCGGCGATCAGGGACAGTTCGCTCTCGCTGCGCGACAGGCCGGGACCGAGCTTTCGCGCGGCCGGGAAGGTAAGCAGCGCCATCATGCGGTAGGTGTCGATCTCCAGCATGCGCTGAACCACCCGGCCCGCCTGACGCGGAGTGGCGCTGTGGTTCTGCGTCAGGATACGGCTGAAGCCGTCGTCATGGATGCGGAAATCCGTCATTACCGTTGCCGCGCCGCCCGAGACGGCTGCGCCCACGAGTACGTTGCCGCCAAAATACCTGCGCGCCAGTTCGTCGTAGCGTCCCCGGCCCGGCCTCGCCGCGACCACCTCCACATGGGCGGCCATGATCAGCTCGCCCGGCAACCGGGCCAGCCACCCCTCGGGCAGCAGTGCGATGGCAGGGTGCTTGAAGGGTACGCCCGCGCCGTCGGCGATGATCATCAGCCGGCTGAACTCGTTATGACGCTCGTAGCGGGCGCGAAACCTGCCGAGGTCCATGAGAAGGTGCCCTTGAGGCTCGACCGGAAGCTCATGGCCGTGTGAAGAGACGAGCTTGCGCAAAACAGACCATTGCCCCGCATGCTGGCCTGGGTCGCAGACCATGGCGACGTAGCTGATGCGCTGCGCGCCATCCAGTTCGGCCGGCGGGCGGGCATGCACCTCGTCGCTCAGTTCCACCCGCTGTGGATGGATGGCGGGCAGGTCCCTGGACCGGCCTTTCGGCGTCCTTGTCATTTTAGGTGTCTTGCTGGGTCCGGCCATAGGGCCCGCATCCTTCATGGCGCCGCCGCGGGCGATTTGCTCCGTACCGGAACTATAGCCCAGGCGCCGCAACTCGCCATGCTCGGCGTCTATCGAAGATGGCTCTTCAGGAAGGCGTCGACGGTCCGGTCGACATAGCCGGCGATCCGGTCCCTGCTGCTTTCGGGATCGTTGCAGAGTATGGCGCGCAACTGCAGGAAGCCGAGCAGCGAACCGTAAAACTGCTCCGCGGAGATGTCCGGATCGTCGATCCGCAGCCCGCTGCGTTCCTTCTGCGCCTCCAGGAAGCGTGCGAGCCGGGAAACGATGCGGCGGGGGCCGGTCTCGTAGGTCAGCCGGCCGAGCTCCGGAAACCGGTTGGATTCCGCGATGATAAGCCTGTGCAGCGCGAGAGAGGATGACGACAGCACCCGTTCGAGAAAGTCCTGCCCGAACCGGCGCAGGCTCTGCCCCATATCCCCCGGCGCGAGTTCCGCCTGGGAAATCGGCGCCAGGAAGGATTCGACGCGCTGCTCTATGATCGCCCCGAACAGCGCTTCCTTGCTGCCGAAATGATGGTAGATCGTCTGCTTGGAGACCTTCGCGCGGGCGGCGATGTCGTCCATGGTCGCCGCGCCGTAGCCTGATTCCAGGAAGGCTTCCGTCGCCGCCTCCAGGATGGCCCGGTGCTTCCGGCTCGAATGCGGCGCGCGCCGCACTGTGCTGATCTCCGTGGCTGGACTCATCACGAAATCGTTTGATTGACGGCAAGACCCTTCTTCAATATTAAATTTTGGACTGATCAGTCCAGTTTATTTTTGGTCATACGGATACTGAATGAAACGCATGCTCCCCGATGGCCGGATGCGTGGCGCGATGCTGCGTCCTGTCCTTGTTTTTGGCGGTAAACGGGTATTTTTCGCCGTGGTCGCCGCTGTTCTTCTGGCTTTTCCCGCAACGGCCCAGACCCCTGCCGCTCCGCCCGCCGTACCGGTGGAGGCGGCCAAGGTTCAGGTCGGGCAGCTCTCCGAGCGGGTCACCGCTGTCGGCAGCCTCAAGTCCAACGAGTCGGTCATCATCCGGCCCGAGGTCGCCGGCCGGGTCATCAGCATCAATTTCGATGAAGGCCAGCGGGTCAAGCAGGGCGATCTGCTGATCGCGCTCGACGATTCCGTCTACAAGGCCGAGCTCGACCAAGCCAAAGCCCAGCTCGATCTGGCCCAGAGCAACTTCAAGCGCGTTCAGGAGTTGCACCAGCGCGAGGTGGCCACCGCCCGCGCGCGTGACGAGGCCCAGTCCGGCCTGCAGGTCGGCACTGCCGCCGTTGCCCTCGCGGAGGCGCGCCTGGAGAAGATGGCGATCCGCGCGCCCTTCTCCGGTATCGCCGGCCTTCGCAAGGTCAGCGCCGGCGACTACATCACCGTCGGCCAGGACATCGTCAACCTGGAGGACATCGAGCCGATCAAGGCGGATTTCCGCGTCGCGGAGAAATTCCTTCCCTCGGTCCACAACGGCCAGAAGATACAGATCAAGGTGGACGCTTATCCGGACAAGATTTTCGAGGGCGAGGTTTACGCCATCGATCCCCGCATCGACGAGGGCGGCCGCAGCATCGTCATCCGCGCCCTCGTGCCCAACGAGGACGGCTTGCTGCGCCCGGGTCTGTTCGCCCGCGTCACCCTTATCCTGGATATGAAGGAGCGGGCTCTTACCGTGCCCGAGCAGGCGATCATGCCGCGAGGCTCCGACCAGTTTGTCTATACCGTGATCGACGGCACGGTGAAGCAGACCAAGGTGAAGATCGGCACCCGCCGCGACGGCCGCGTCGAGATCGTCGAGGGTCTCGGCACCGACGATGTCGTCGTCACCGCCGGGCATCTGAAAATCCGCGACGGCAGCAAGGTCACCGTCGTAAACGAACAGAAGGGGGCCTGACCCTCTTGGGTATCTCCGACATTTCCATCAGCCGGCCGGTCTTCGCGACCGTCATGAGCCTGATTCTGACCCTGGTGGGTATCGTCTCGTACCAGCGGCTGACGGTCCGCGAGTATCCCAACATCGACCCGCCGGTGGTGACCGTGCAGGCCACATACAAGGGCGCCAGCGCGGAGATCATCGAGACGCAGGTGACCCAGGTGCTGGAAGACTCGCTTTCCGGCATCGAGGGCATCGACTTCATCACGTCGATCAACCGCGCCGAACAGGCCCAGATCACCATCCGCTTCAAACTGGACCGGGATCCCGATGCCGCCGCCGCCGATGTGCGCGACCGCGTGGGCCGCGTGCGCGACAAGCTGCCCGACGAAATCGACGAGCCGGTTATCCAGAAGGTCGAGGCGGACGCTCAGCCGATCATCTACCTGGCCTTCTATAGCGACAAGCACAGTCCCCTGGAGATCACCGACTACGCCGACCGCTTCGTGAAGGACCGGTTGCAGACGCTGCCGGGCGTGGCGGAGGTGCGCATATTCGGCGAGCGGCGCTATTCCATGCGCATCTGGCTCGACCCCGAGCGGCTGGCCGCCTACCAGCTCACGCCACAGGACGTGGAGGCCGCGCTGCGGAGTCAGAATGTGGAGGTTCCCGCCGGCCGCGTTGAAAGCCAGCAGCGCGAGTTCACCGTCCTGTCTGAAACCGACATGCGTACGGAAGATCAGTTCAACAAACTGATCGTGAAGCAGTCCGACGGCTATCTGGTCCGGCTCTCCGACGTTGGCCAGGCCGAGATCGGCGCGCTCGACGAGCGCAGGAACGTGCGATTCAACGGCAATCCGGCCATTGCTCTCGGTATCGTCAAGCAGGCGACCGCCAATCCCTTGGACGTGTCGCACGCGGTGCGCGCGGAGCTTCCCACCATCATCGAGTCCCTGCCTGACGGCATGCAGGTGAAGGTCGCGCACGACAAGTCGGTGTTCATCGAGGAGTCGGTGAAGAACGTCTACCACACCATCGGCGAGGCCATCGTGCTGGTGGTGCTGATCATCTTCTTCTTCCTGCGGTCGCTGCGCGCCACCCTCATCCCGCTGGTGACCATCCCGGTGTCGCTGATCGGCGCCTTCGCCCTGATGTTCGCGCTCAACTTCACCATCAACACGCTGACCCTGCTGTCGCTGGTGCTCGCCATCGGTCTCGTGGTGGACGACGCCATCGTCATGCTGGAGAACATCTTCCGCCATGTGGAGGAAGGCATGCCGCCGCTCCGCGCCGCCTATCAGGGCAGCAAGGAAATCGGCTTCGCGGTCGTGGCCATGACCCTGACGCTGGTGGCGGTCTATGTGCCGATCGGCTTCATGTCCGGCTCCACCGGACGCCTGTTCACCGAGTTCGCCTGGGCGCTGGCGGGCGCCGTGCTCGTATCCGGCTTCGTGGCGCTGACGCTCACGCCGATGATGTGCTCCAAGCTGCTCAAGACCCATCAGCAGCACGGCCGCGTCTACCTCGCCGTCGAGGGCTTCCTGAACGGCATGACCGGCGGCTATCGCCGCCTGCTCGGCCTGGCGCTATCCATGCGTCCCGTGATGCTGTTGATCGGCCTCGCCGTGGCCGGATCGAGCTACTTTTTCTACGGCATGCTCAAGTCCGAGCTGGCGCCTTACGAGGACCAGGGCACGGTGGTGGCCATCTTCCTCGCGCCCGAGGGCGCGACCATCGACTACACCGATAAATACGCCGCCCAGCTCGAGGACATCTTCGCCAATACCAAGGACATCGACCGCTATTTCGTCGTCTCGGGCTCGCCGGTGGTCTCCCAGGGCATCGGCTTCGTCAAGATGACGCCCTGGAGCGAGCGCACCCGCACCCAGCAGGACATCGCCCAGGAGCTTCGCCCCAAGCTGTTCGCCGTCCCGGGCATCCTGGCCTTTCCGGGCAATCCGCCACCGCTCGGCCAGAGCGTGCGCGACAAGCCGATCTCCTTCGTCGTCCAGACCTCGCAGTCCTACGACACATTGCAGGAGATGGTCGACGCCATCATGGACAAGGCGCGCGAGAACCCGGGCTTTGCTAACCTGGACACCGATCTGAAGCTGAACACGCCCCAGCTCAAGATCACCGTCGACCGCGACAAGGCCGCCGACGTCGGAGTGCAGGTGGAGACGCTCGGCCGTACCCTGGAAACCCTGCTTGGCGGACGGCAGGTGACGCGCTTCAAGCGCGAAGGCGAGCAGTATGACGTGATCGTGCAGGTGGCCGACATCGATCGCCGCAATCCCGAGGATCTGCGCCGCATCTACGTGCGCGGCACCGGCGGCACCATGATACCGCTTGGCAATCTGATCGAGGTCGAGGAGCAGGTGGCCCCGAAGGAACTGAACCACTTCAACCAGCTCCGTTCCGCCACCATTTCCGCCCACCTCGCGCCCGGCTATACGGTCGGCGAGGGCCTCGAGTTTCTCGAGGATGCCGCCCGCGACGTGGTCAGGGGCAAGGGCCAGATCGACTATTCCGGTCAGTCGCGCGAGTTCAAGGAATCCACCTCGGACATCTACCTGACCTTCCTGCTGGCGCTCGCCTTTATCTACCTGGTGCTGTCGGCGCAGTTCGAGAGCTTCCGCGATCCCTTCATCATCATGCTGACCGTGCCGCTCTCCATGGCCGGCGCGCTGGCGGCCCTGTGGCTGAGCGGCGGTACGCTCAATATCTACAGCCAGGTTGGCCTTGTGACGCTGATCGGCCTGATCACCAAGCATGGCATTCTCATCACCGAGTTCGCCAACCAGCTTCGCGCGGCCGGTGAGGAAAAATTCCATGCGGTGACCGAGGCTTCGGTCATGCGCCTGCGCCCGATCCTGATGACCACCGGCGCCATGGTGCTGGGAGCGGTCCCGCTCGCCATCGCCACCGGCGCCGGCGCGGAGAGCCGCCAGGATATCGGCTGGGTGATCGTGGGCGGCCTGCTGGTCGGTACCTTCTTCACCCTCTTCGTCATTCCGGTGGTCTACACCTATATCGCCGGCCCGGTGAACGTAGAGGCGCATGGCGGAGCCGAGCCTGTGCGGGAGGAAAAGGCCTCCGGCAAGGGCCGCCGCGGCAGCGGTAAGGTGCAGCCGGCCGAGTAGGGCGGCGAAGGCGCCTGCTGCGCCCGTCGCTGCGGGCGAGTCCGGAACCGGACGACTAAGTTGCGATCCGGACTTCGCTGGCGAAGCCCCGGGCCGGGTCGTGGCGGTGCAGGTAGTAAACCGGGCGCCCTTCCATCTCCGCGGGATACTCGCCCTTGCGAAGGGTGGTCGCGATGCTCGTCGTCACGATCGCGGGAGTTGTCCCGACCGTCCCCCCGGTCAGCCTGTGCACATGGCCGCTGAGGACGGCCACGATCTGTCCGGCCTGTGCGATCGCCCCGGCGAGCCTCTCCATGCTGTCCTGCGTCACGAAGTTGACCGGGTCGGGCCCCACGGGAACGCGGAAAGGGGGATGATGGCTGCACACGACGGCAGGTCTGTCCGGGTCGCGTTCCAGAAGACCCGCGAAACGCTGCGCCCGCTCCTTGCAGAAGTCGCCCTTGTTGTTGCCCTCGCTGAGCGTGTCGAGGGCAATGATCCTCAAGGGGAAGTCCTCGATGGCATAGTCGATGAAGGGTGCGCCGGGTTCCAGGTAGCCTGCCCCGAGGAAGCTTGAGAGCAGGTTCGTCCGGTCGTCCTTGTTGCCCGCGAGCACGAAGACCGGCGCGCGCGCGCGGGAAAGGATCGCGGCCGAGAGCGCATACTCATCCGCGAGCCCGTTATGGACGATATCGCCCGTATGGACGATCAGGTCCGGTTGCGGGTCGAGCGTGTTGATGTCGGCGATGACGCGCTCGAAATCCTGCAGACGCTGGTCCGTGTCGGGGGCATCCAGCGCGACATGCGTGTCGGAAATCTGCGCGATGATCATCTCGGCGCGAGCATGCGGTTATTTCAGGCTCGCGTAATATTCCCGCAGGATCGCCACCACCTCCGGCCGGCTGAATTCCGGCGGGATGTCCGCGTTGGTCGACAGCATCTCGCGTTGCTGGGTCCCCGAGATGGAGATGTGATATTTCGGGTCGTGCGGGCAGGTCTTCGCCGTGGCCATGCCATAGCACTTGCGGCAATAGAAGGTGATGTCGATCTTCAAGGGCTTGGTAAGCAGCGCCCCTTCCCACAGCTCGTCGAAGATGTGATGGGCGTCGAATGGGCCGTAATAGCTGCCGACGCCGGCGTGATCGCGGCCCACGATCAGGTGCGAGCAGCCGAAATTCTGCCGGATCAGTGCGTGCAACAGCGCCTCGCGCGGACCCGCATAGCGCATCTCGATTGGATATCCCGCCTGGATGACGGTGCCCGGGCGGAAATAGTTGTCGATCATCGCCTGTATGGCGCGGGTGCGGACTTCGGCGGGGATGTCGCCGGCCTTCAGCTTGCCGAGCACCTGATGGATGAACACGCCGTCCATCACCTCCACCGCGATCTTCACGAGATGCTCGTGACTGCGGTGCATGGGATTGCGCGTCTGGAAGGCGGCGACCTGGGACCAGCCCTTTTCCAGGAACAGGGCGCGTGATTCCGCCGGACGGATATAGAGGTCCGGATACTTGGTCGGGTACTCGCCCTCGCCGAGCACCCTGACGCGCCCGCCGAGATTGATCTCGCCCTGCTCGAGAACCTTCGCGACGCCCGGGTGCTTCGGATCCGTGGTGCGGTAGACGTGCTGCGCCTCGAGTTGCTTGTCGATCTCGTACTTCTCGGCGACTTCCATGACCGCGAGGATTTCCCCGGTCTCGCCGTCGGTCAACGCCACCTCCTCGCCCTCGCCGATGGCCTCCGCGATGTCCTTCGCGACGGGCAGGGTGATCGGTATCGGCCAGAACACGCCGCTGGACAGCTTCATGTCCACGCAGGCCCCACGCCAGTCCTCCTGGCCCATGAAGCCGTCGAGGGGCGTGTAGGCGCCCATCGCCAGCATGAACACATCGGAGACCGCCCGCGAGTCGAGTGGGACCTTCTTCAGCTTCGCTGCCCGCTTGCGTTCGTCCTCCCGCTCGGCCTGGGGGAGCAACAGCGGCTTCACCGCCGGGGAGCCATGCGGGGCTACGAGTTGAGGCATTACGGGTCCTTCCTGAAAACAAACGCTTCCCGGCCGGCTCCGGTCACTGGTCGCGAAGGGTCGCCTTTCCGGGCTTCCGTTCACGTCAGGGGTTCGGGTTCCAGCCGTGCGAACCGGTCCGTCAGCGCTGCGGCGCGGTGCCTAGGGCCGCTTCGGGGTCTTGTATTTGACTTCCTTCTGGAACGAGTCCCAGACCGTGTCGTAGCCGACAAACCCCTTCTTGTTCGGCGCCATCTGACGCGTGGTCAGAAAGCGCGTGTGACCGTCGGGAACCTTGACGGGCTTCTTCTTGTCGCTCTGCTTCTTCTCGCTCATGTTTCACCTCTTGCCGTATTGTCGGTGGGAAGTTCCGCCTGATCCCTCGAACGGGACTGGCGGCTCAAACTGGCCTCATGAGTGACGGATCGATATCCGCCCGGACGCCGATCGCTCCGCCCGCCTTGATCTCCTCTTCGGTCGGCTCGCGCACGGTCAGGATCTCGAGGATGAAAACCACCTCCCTGCCGCAAAGCGGATTGTTGCCATCGACCGTCAATGTCTCGTCGTCGAGCCGCGTTACCAGGAAGCTGCGGGTCTGGCCCTTGTCGTTCTCCATCAGGATGGAAGTGCCGACCTGCCGGTATTCCTCCGGAACGTTCTCTATGTAGTCGGTGAACACCAGCGACTCGTCCCTCGGACCGAATATCTGGTTGCCATCGATCGCCACCTCGATGACGTCGCCCGCGGACCTGCCTTCGAGCTGCATGTGGACGAAGGGCGCCAGGATCTCGTTGTGTCCGTGAACATAGCCCAGCGGAAATTCCACGGAAGTCAGAACGTGCCCCGTCTTCCTGTCGGTCACCTTGTAGGTCAACTCGACGAACTTGCCGTTCTGGATGGTTTCGCTCATGTCTGGTCCGAACCGCTGCTCAGAAGATCGACGCGCCGAAAATCCTGACTTTTCCGTCCTCATAGCCGAGCACAAGCCGGCCAAGCCATTCACCTTCCTTCTTGGTGCAGCGCTGCCGGTAGAGAACCGTCACATGCTGGCCACGGCGGATGATGCCCAGATAATCGAAGTCTTCCGACAGGTTTCTTGCCAGTTCGCTGTTCGCGAACTGGTGGCCGGCCGTCACTTGGTTCATGGCAAGCGCCATGGAGCTGGAGAAGTTCTTGGCGAAGTCTCCATACTTCCCTTCGTTGGAATTCTTGACGAGGTCGCGCCACAGGAGATCGGCGATCGCCTGTATTTCCTCATCGGTCTTGTCGGCAATGTTCACGGGCGGCTCTCGGGGACTCTGGAGACCAGAATTGGCGGGCGCATCGGGAAGTGCCGGCACGCGGGATGCCGGCCTGACGGTACCCAGGCGGAAATTCGATGTGAACTTCCGCCTGGGAATATCGCTATTCGTTCTCACCGACCAGGTGATAGCAGGGCGCCTTCTCCATGGTATACGCGCCCGACTCCGGATCGCGGCGCGAAACCGTCAGCACGTGCCAGTTCTCATCGTCGACCTTCATGGCGTCGCCCCGGTAGTAATAGCCCGGCCAGCGGGTCTCCTTGCGGAACAGGGTGTGCTGCATGACGCATTCCGCGGTGCGGTGGCGGTGCTTCAGTTCCCACGCCCGCAGCAGTTCGTGAATGTCCTTCGCGGCCAGGCTCTCAAGGTCTTCTTCCATGATCCTGAGTTTCTTGAGGCCGATATGCAGCAGCTTCTCGTTGGTCATGTAGCTGACCGTCACTCCGGCACAATACTCGTCCATGAGCTTCTGCAGACGGTCCAGGCCCTGCTTGGGGTTGATGTAGTGAGGATTGACATCGCCCGCCACGATCTCGTTGCGGTAGATCCTGTAGTGCTCCAGCGGCTTGTAGATCTCCGCCTTGCGGCGGCTGATCTGCTCCTCGGAGACGACGATGCCTTCGGCCTTGCCGTCGTCGATATACTTGCAGGCGGCTTTCGCGGCGAGCCGGCCCTCGGTGAACGAGCCGGAGGAGAAAGCGTGCGGCGTGCCGCCGACCGCGTCACCGGCGCCGAACAGGCCTTCGATGGTCGTCATGCGGTTGTAGCCCCAGAAATACTCGGGCGGGGAAACGTCCTCCGGGCCCGAGCACCAGGCGCCACAGCCGGTCGCGTGGGAGCCCATCACATAGGGCTCCGACGTGGTCAGCTCGGGGTTCTCGTTCTTGGGATCCACGTCGGTGGAGGCCCACAGGACCGCCTGGCCGACCGTCATGCCGAGGAAGTTTTCCCAGCCGACCTCTTCCAGATGAGGGTCCTGGAAGGCATGCATGGTCACCATGTGAATGGGGCCGCGGCCGGCATTCACTTCGCTGATCAGGGCGTGATTGCGCAGGCAGGTCGGGATCGGCCTGTGCGTGAGATGGGAGGCCTCCGGATCCAGATATTCCTTGCCCACCATCTTCTGCAGTTCGGGGAACCACTTGGATTCGTACTCTTCGCCCAGGCCGTTCTGCGTGTAGGTCTTCAGGTGCAGGAAGTAGGCGCCGACCGGGCCGTAACCGTCCTTGAAGCGGGCCAGCACGATGCGGTTTTCCATCTGCGTCATCTTGGCGCCGGCGTTGATCATGAGCCCGTAGGCGGACCCCGACGACCACGGCGCGTACCAGGTTCGGCCGGAGCCTTCGCCCACCGAACGCGGCTTGAAGATGTTGGACGCGCCGCCCGCGCCGCAGATCACGGTCTTGGACTTGAACACATGGTAGTTGCCCGTGCGGACATTGAAGCCGACGGCTCCCGCGACCCGGTTCTCTTTCGCGTCGTCCATCAGCAGATGGGTGACGCAGATGCGGTTGAACACCTTGTCCGCGGACTTCTTGGCGGCCTCGGCCACGATGGGCTTGTAGGACTCGCCGTGGATCATGATCTGCCAGCGCCCTTCGCGGAGATATCTCCCCGTCTTCGGGTTCCGCATGATCGGCAGGCCCCACTCCTCGAACTGGTGCACCGTGGAGTCGACGTGACGGGCCATGTCGAACAACAGGTCTTCCCGCACCAGGCCCATCAGGTCGATGCGGGCGTAGCGCACATGGTCCTCCGGGTTGTTCTCGCCCCAGCGGGTGCCCATGTAGCAATTGATGGCGTACAGGCCCTGGGCGACCGCACCCGAGCGGTCGATGTTTGCCTTTTCGGCGATGACAATCTTCTTGTCCTGCCCCCAGAACCGCGCCTCCCATGCGGCGCCGGTGCCGCCAAGGCCCGCGCCAACGACCAGGATATCGATGCCGTCTTCGACGATCGTTTTGTAAGCCATTAGTAATACACGCCTTTCTTCATCTTCAGGCCGTTGGTCTCAAGCGTGTGCAAGCCGCCTTCATCCAGACGGATGTATTTCGGCTCGTTATACAGAAGCTGGCTGTCGCGCATTTCCTCGGTAGGACCGGGAACCTCCGCGAGCTTGGGGATCGCCTGCCCCCAGGGCTTGGTGGTGATGGGCGACAGGAAGTTCTTTTCCGTGCCGTTCCGGAATTTGATCTTCCAGGCGATCGTGCCCTTCTCTTCGTCCCGGAGGACGCGAACGCTATGACCGAGCGGGGCGAAATCGGCATACCCGCGCACATCGATCGCATTCTGCGGACAGGCCTTCACGCAGGAGTAGCACTCCCAGCACATGTTCGGCTCGATGTTGTAGGCGCGGCGGTACGTCTTATCGATGTGCATGATGTCCGAGGGACAGATGTCGACGCAATGTCCGCATCCGTCGCACCTTGTCATATAGACGAAGGTAGGCATAAGTCGGCTCCTTATCCGTTCCGGTGGAACTAGCTGGCTGTATCTAGTAGTGGCGAGGTGCTTCGCGCTTGATGCCGAGTCCCATTCGCATCGGGGCATCCCGCAGCAGTTCCATCGAGTGCCTCGCCTGCTGTTCGGGATCGTCCCGGGTCAGCGTCGGCAAATTCTGGGCCGAACCATTGGCCTTGGACACTCTCTTCTCGAACGCCGCCGCGGGCTTGAAGAACATGTGCGAGAATTTCGACCACGGGATCGATCCGAACAGCACTGTCGTGGCGACCAGGAACAGGGCCAGGGCCAGGTAGGCCCAGCCGCTGCCCGAGGACTGCAGGAAGGACCAGACCAGCGCCAGGGTGGTGCAGGCGAGCAGCGAGAGGATGAACAGGTCCGCATGCTCCAGGCGGAAGGGAGAGTTGCCTTCGGCCGCCACGTCGACGCGGATGAAGAACCAGAACCAGTAGCCGCCGATGCACACCATCAGCGCCCCGATGTGCCACAGCAGGGGCAGGATCGCCGGCGTGGCCGTTTCGGGCGTGGGGTAGGAGAAAACCATGATTATGGTGCTGATGACGAAGGCGAGAAAGCCGTACATCGTCAGCAGGTGGGCGATTCGCCGCCTGGAATTGCAGAACTCGCCCGATGCGAGCACGTCCACGGCGGCCGTCTTTACGGCCAGCGATATCATTTCGCCGCCGCCAACCTGGCGCGCGCCATTTTGCTTCGTATCGCGCCAGTTTCTGAAGAAGTAGGCGGCGCTGCCCTTGTGGATGATGTCGAACAGGGTTCCGGCTGCCACCAGGACGATCATCACGGTGACGTAGGCTTGCATGATCGCAGGCGAAATCGATGCCGACAGCTCTGCGAACGGATTGGTGGCGAACATAGGCGGAAGGTCCCCCCTCTCTGAACAATTATTTTGAGCGCCACGATAGCCGATCAGCTTCCGGGCGGCAATCGGTAGCTCGGAATACGAGACAGTTCATTTCACTTTTTGACTAAAATGAATCTCGCGCGCCGCGTCATGCCCCGGTCGCGGGTCCGGCATTTCCGGCCGAACAATATCCGACGCCCAAACTACTTTCAATAATTCGAATATATATATGTATCGCTTGTCCGCCCGCGTGCCGGCCCGGCCTCTTGCATCTGCGATACACCGACCGCACATCATCCCTTATACTTTATGAGCCGATCAGGGCCGGAGCAGTCCCGAATGCGCATCGCCTTCAAGCTATTTGGCTTTGTATGGGCGTTGGCCACGTCTTCGCTTGCGCTTGCGGCCGAACAGGCAGCCCCTCCCGCCGCAACCGCCGGCTCCGGCCGCATCGTCGTCGCCCAGATGGAGTGCGGCGTCTGCAAGGCGAGTGTCCAGAAATGCTTCTCGCCTTGCGAGTCGATGCCAAAAAGCCCGCGCCGCAAGGAGTGCTTCGATGCGTGCAAGGTCAAGAAAAGCATCTGCGCGTCCTCATGCGGCGGCAAACCGATCGATCTGAACACGACCGTCCAGCAGGAAGTCTCCGCCGAGGAGGCTCGCAAGCAGGCGCTTGGCACGCGTGAGCGGCTGGTCTCGGCGTTGCCGCCCGATATCGGCGACGTCACGGCGATTCTCGATCAGCAGAAGGCGGATCCCGCCAAGGCCGAGGAAGACCGCCGCACCGCCGACGCCGAACCGCCGGCCGGCCTTTCAAAGGGCAAGCTTGCCGAGTTTTACGCAAGGCGCGGCCTCGCCGCGGGCGAGATCGGACGGGCGGAGCAGGCCGTTGCCGACCTCCGCAAGTCGGTCGATCTGGCGAAGGGTGTGGACACGGAGACCTACAAGAGCGCGTTGTGGGATCTCGGTCACGCCGAAGGCCGCATCGGCCGGATCAAGGAAGCCATCGCCATGCGCGAAGAATATGTGAAGCTTCCCATGAGGAACGGGGAGCGCTTGGCGAAGTCCTGCATCCTGGCCATCAGCTATGCGGGCGCCGGCGATCTGGCCAAGGCCAACGCGCGCATGAAGACCGCGGAAGACCTGCTTACCACCATGCACCGCGCCGACAAGAAGTCCCGCGACAAGTTCGGCAATATCTGGCTTGGGCGCGCCAAGCGGGCCAAGGGCGACATCTTCATGGTGGAGGGCCGCTATGGCGAGGCGGAGCAAATGTTCCGGGACGCGATCTACCTGGCCGAACTCGACATCAAGCGCGGCGAGGACGAGAAGTATGCCGCAGCGGCCCGCGACCAGGCGCGCATGCGTCTCGCCGAGGCCATGGTCCGCCAGAACCGCCTGGTAGAGGCGGAGATCGAAATACGCAAGGTTCTGCTCGATACGCTGGCGCGCGCCGGCAGGTATTCCACCGAGACGCCCCGCGTCCTCACCCGCTTTTCCCAGATCCTCGTCGCCCAGGGCCGTTTCGCCGAAGCCGAGAAGCTCGCGGTCGCGGCGATCGAGACCATGCAGGCCATGGCGTTCCCGGAGGAGTCCTTCCGCATGGTCGCGGCCAAGGTGTCG
>JBFWSL010000054.1:0-15077 GCA_050248375.1 Hyphomicrobiales bacterium
GGCCAGCCGCAGCGCGGTTTCGCCGGAATTGAGAATGGTGTTCATCATCCCGGCCCAAGACATAGGCGCTTCTCCCTTCCCGGAAAAGTCACGCTATGGTGTGGCCGAGGACGCAATTCCTGCACGACGGCGCCGCCGGTGCCCCGCGCCGCCTCCTGCTCGCTCACGGGGCCGGCGCGCCCATGGACTCCGGCTTCATGAACGCCTTCGCCGGGCTGCTCGCGGAGCGCGGCTTCCGCGTCGCACGTTTCGAATTCGCCTATATGGCCGCGCGCCGCCAGGGCACGCGGCGCCCGCCGCCCCGGGCGGAGAAGCTCATGCAGGAATACGAGGCCGCCATCGCCGCGCTCGGCGCCGGGGCTCCTCTTCATATCGGCGGCAAGTCGCTCGGCGGCCGCGTCGCCAGCCTGGTCGCCCAGGGACAGCACGACAAGGGCGCCGTCTCCGGCCTGGTGTGCCTTGGCTATCCCTTCCATCCGCCCGGCAGGCCCGCAAACCCGCGCACGGCGCATCTGCTGGACATGACCTGCCCGGCCTTCATCGCCCAGGGCGAACGCGATCCCTTCGGCGGGCGGGATGAAATCCCGGCCTATGGCCTGCCTCGGTCGATCGCCCTGCATTGGGCCGCGGACGGGGATCATGACCTTGCGCCCCGCAAATCCTCCGGGCTTGCGGCCCGGGACAACTGGCGCTCCGCCGCGGACGCCATTGCGTCCTGGGCCGCTTCGCTCTAGCTAGGGGACTGCCCGCCGCCACGGATCGCCCATGCCAGACACAGGTCAGTTGCCTCCCGACCCTCCGGAAGCCGCGTTGCTCGTGCGCTACCGGGAGGCGTGGGCGCGGCTGCCGGGCAATGTGCGCGGCGGCCTGTGGCTGTTGATCGGCGCCGCCTTCTTCACCGCCATGGCCACCCTGATCAAGATCGCCGGCCGCACCCTGCATGTGACCGAGATCATGCTGTTCCGGCAGATCTTCATGCTGCTCGTGGCCGTGCCCGTGATCGGACGCGACGTCCGCGGCGCCTTCGCGACGGACAATCTGAGGCTGCAACTGGTCCGCATCGTCGCCGCCATCGGAGCCATGACCCTCGGCTTCACCGCCTTCATCCACCTGCCGCTGGCGGACGCGGTCACCATCGGCTTCGCGCGCGGCTTCTTCATTCTTATCTTCGCCATCGTGCTGCTCGGCGAGGTCGTCGGCTGGCGCCGCTGGATGGCCATCGCGGTGGGGTTCCTCGGCGTCGCCATCGTCATGCAGCCGGGCGTCGACCAGTTCGACGTCTACGGCCTGATGGCGCTGGCCGGCGCGGCCTGCAACGGCCTCGTCATGGTGATCATCCGCAAGCTCACGCGCACCGACAGGCCCATCACCATCCTCGCCTTCCAGGTCGTCGGCGTGGGGCTGCTCATGCTGCCGCCCGCCATCTGGTTCTGGCGAACGCCGACGCTTTTCGAACTCGCCATCCTGGCCGGCATCGGCGTCGTGTCGGTGATGTCGCAGCTCGGCAACATCTTCGCCTTCCGCGCGGGCGAGGCGAGCGCCATCGCCCCGCTCGACTATTCGCGGCTGCTCTACGCCATCGCTATCGGCATGCTGGTGTTCGGCGACTGGCCGGGGCCGCATGTTTTCGCGGGCGGGGCGATTGTCGCCGCCGCCGGGATATACACCTTCTACAGGGAGCGCAAGCTGGGTCAGGTGACGTCCGGGCTGCCGGGCTAGCCGGTCCCCGTCAGTCGGCCGGCTTGCTGGCGCGCAGGCTGCGGTAGCGCTCGAGCCGCGAGCTGTAGTCCAGCGGCTCCTGCAGGTTGGTCAGCAGCAGCACTTCCTCGCAGTCGTCGAAATCCTCGTACTCCTCGGCCGCGGTCTCCAGCATGTCCTGCACCGCGTTCTGCACCGCCGGATCGGACTCGCCCACGAACATCACCACCGCGACGCGGCCTTCGCGCCTGACGATCTTGCCGCGCAGCGGACGGCTGAAGCCCTGTGGCGTGAGATGGATGATGTGCGGCAGGTCCGAGACGCGGCTCGACACGATGGTGCAGCCTTCAAGGCTCACGTCGCGGATGATGCACTTGAGGTCGAAGCTCTCCGCCAGGTCGGAGGCGAAGGCGTGCAGGCAGGCCCTGCGTGGCTGGCCGGCGCGCGGCTCGGGCTGGGTCATGGAGCGAACTCCCGGAATTTCGGACGCGGAGTCTAGCGCCGGGAAGTTAATTCCGGGTCACCGCCGTTTGTTCCGGATTAACCATGCTCTTGCCGGCCGCGAAGCTGGCGCCATCTCCCTGGCTCCGCTCGCCCCGCATCTTTTTCAGCCGGGCCATGTAATCCGGCGGCGCCTTGGTGCCGGTCAGCAGCAGCACGATATCGTTCGACCCGAAGTCGTCGCTTTCCATGGCCTGCACCAGCAGCTTCTCGATGGCGGATTTCACCTCGGGGTCGCTTTCGCTGAGGACCTGCACGCCCGCCATGTTGCGCTTGCGCCAGGCCAGCCTGGCGCGCATGGGTTTTCCGAAGCCTTCAGGGGTGAGATTGAAGATCGGGGGCAATTCGTCGATCCGGCTGGAAATCAGCAGGCAGCCGCTTGGGCTCACGTCCCGGATCATGACCTTCATGTCGAACCGCTCGGTGAGGTCGGACACGAAGGCCTGCATGCAGGTCTTCACCCGTCCCTGAGGGCGGCTTTCCAGTTCCATCGTCATGCTCTCCTCGAGCCCCAAGAGGTGGAGAAGGCTAGCAATTCCGCGTTAAGGCCAAATTAATCCACGCGCCGCCGGGCGCCCGCGCCGCTGCTCCCGCGGCAATCTGATTTGCCCTGCCTGGCGTTGTGCGGCCCGTGCGAGCCGTGCTAGCGCATCATCCGGCCAGGTGGAATCGCCGGGCCGATAAGATCATGCTCCAGCCAGCGCCGGGAAAGACGCGCGCAATGAGGGAAAAGGCGATGCAATACAAGCCGCTCGGCCGGACCGGGGTCCAGGTCTCGCAACTGTGCTTCGGCACCATGTCCTTCGGCGGCGATGCCGACGAGAAAGAGTCCGCGCGCATGTACGGGCGCTGCCGGGAGGCGGGCATCAACTTCTTCGACTGCGCCGACGGCTACTCGCGCGGCAAGGCCGAGACCATCCTCGGCAAGCTCATCAAGGGCGAGCGCGACAACCTCGTCATCACCTCCAAGTGCTTCAACCCCATGGGGGACGACATCAACATGCGCGGCGGCAACCGCCGCCACATCCTCGGCGCGGTCGAGGCCAGCCTGAAGCGTCTCGGCACGGACCGCATCGAGGTGCTGTTCATGCACCGCTGGGACCCGGACGTGCCGCTTGAGGAAACCCTGCGCGCGCTGGAGGATCTGGTGCGCGCCGGCAAGGTGCTCTATCTCGGCGCCTCCAACTACGCCGCCTGGATGATCGCCAGGGGGCTCGGCATTTCCGAGCGCCGCGGCTGGGCGCGCTTCGACGTGATCCAGCCCATGTACAGCCTGGTCAAGCGCCAGGCGGAATCCGAGATCTTCCCGCTCGCCCTGCACGAGGGCCTCGGCGTCATCACCTATTCGCCCGTCGGCGGCGGCCTGCTGTCCGGCAAATACGGGTCGAAGACGCGCCCCGGCCAGGGACGCCTGATGACCAACCAGGAATACATCGCCCGCTATGGCGAGGACTGGGTGTTCGAGACCGCCGACGCCTTCACCGCAATGGCAGGGAAGCTGGGCGTGCACCCGGTCTCGCTCGCCGTCGCCTGGGCGGCGGCCCACCCGGCCGTTACCTGTCCCATCGTCGGCGCGCGCAACCTGGAGCAGCTCGAGCCCTCGCTCGCCTCGGTGGATATCGACATGACGCCGGAGCTGCACGCGCGGATCGCGGCGCTGTCGCGCACGCCGCCGCCCGCCACCGACCGTCTGGAGGAAATGAAGAAGTGAACGCGTAGCCGGATGGGAGCCCCCGGGTCCGGCCTTTGGCCGGCCCAAGGATGAACTCCGCGAAATCCGGGGGCGGCCTGGCAATCTTTCCCGGGTTGCGCTTCGCTTCACCCGGGCTACGTGCCGCGATCCTTGTAGCCCGGATGCAGCGCAAGCGAAATCCGGGGAGAACCTACTCCGCCACCCCGGCCGCGCCCGACAGCGAATACAGCTCGCCCGGCTCGATGACGAGCTGCAGGCCGACGCGTATGCACACCAGCAGCACGATGACCGCCAGCGCGGCGCGAAGCTGTTCGGCGGCCAGGTTGCGTCCGAGCTTGAGGCCGACCTGCGAGCCGAGCACGCCCGCCACGATCAGGATCGACGCCAGCACGATGTCGACGCTGTGCACGTCGACCGCCTGGATGAAGGTGGTGAAGCCGGCCACGAACACGATCATGAACAGCGACGTGCCCACCGCCACCGTCGTCTTCATCTTCAGCACGTAGACCATCGCCGGCACAACGAAGAAGCCGCCGCCCACGCCCATCAGCGAAGACAGCATGCCGACGATGAAGCCGATGACCACGGGCGGGATGGCGCTGATGTAGAGCCGCGAATGGCGGAAGCGCGTCTTCAGCGGCAGGTGGTGGATCCACAGATGCCGCCGCCGCCGCGCCGCCAGCGCCGCGCCGGGCTTCTGCCTGCTCGCCCGCCGCATGGCGCGCAGGCTCTCCACCAGCATGGCGGCGCCGACGACCCCGAGCAGCAGCGCGTAGCTGACCGACACGAACAGGTCGAACTGGCCGATGCTCCTGAGCAGCACCAGCACCTTCACGCCCGCGTAGGAGCCGGCCAGGCCGCTGACGAGCAGATAGGTGCCCATTTTCACGTCCACGTTGCCGCGCAGCCAGTGCGCCTGCGCCGCCGCCGCCGCCGTGGCCACCGCCATGTTGGCGCCGGTGGCGATGGAGACCGGCGTCGGCACGCCGAGGAAGATGAGCAGGGGCGTGATCAGGAATCCGCCGCCGATGCCCAGCATTCCCGACAGCAGGCCGACCGACAGCCCGACCCCGGCCACCGCCAGGAAATTGGCGGAGACACCGGCGATGGGCAGATAGATCTGGAACATTTCCCTGGGAGCCCGACATGACCCCGGCGGACGCCGCAGGCGTCCGGGCGCGGGGAAAAGTGGATGGCGATGGGTATGCTCCCCGATGCCGCGCAATGCAAGGCGTCGCGGGGCCGAAAACGGGGTCTTTCCGCGGTGAATTGTCCCGGCGGCGCCCGCTATTAGGGGGACAGTTTACTTAATTCCTTGGAACGAAGCTGCCAGGGTCACCGGCATGCAGGGGAATTAAGTAAACTGTCCCCCTGATAACCCCCCCAAACACCGCGATTGCGCTTGACTTCGCATGCGCATGGGCCCATCTGAACGGCAGATACCTCGCGATCGCGCGATTCGTTCCGCCCAGCGCGGACCGTTATTGTCCCGAGTTACTCTCAACCGAAATATTCTCTGTTCCAGGTGCGCGTGGGCAGACAGGACAGGCCCAAGGCGTGTCCCGCCCATCGACGGGCGGACTCCGCCCGCTGCGCCATAAGGATACTATTTTGACGACATCGACTTTCGCCGGCCTCGGCCTCGCCGACCGGCTGCTGCGTAACCTCGAAACCGAAGGTTACACCACTCCCACTCAAATCCAGGAAAAGGCCATTCCGAACCTGCTGCAGGGCAGGGACCTGCTGGGCATCGCCCAGACCGGCACCGGCAAGACGGCGGCCTTCTCGCTGCCGATCCTGCAGATGCTTGCCTCCGGCAGGAAGCATCCCATGGCGCGCACCGCGCGCGCCCTCATCCTGGCGCCCACCCGCGAGCTGGTCATCCAGATCGCCGAGAGCGTCAAGACCTATGGCAAGGGCCTCGGCCTCACCAGCGCCGTGGTCATGGGCGGCGTCAGCCCCCGGCCGCAGATTACCGCGCTCCAGAAGGGCGTGGACATCCTGATCGCCACTCCGGGCCGTCTGATCGACCTGTGCCAGGGCCGCCATGTCAATCTGGGCCGCGTCAGCCATTTCGTGCTGGACGAGGCCGACCGCATGCTCGACATGGGCTTCATCCGCGACGTGCGCAGGATCGTGCAGCTCGTGCCGCGTGAGCGTCAGACGCTGCTGTTCTCCGCCACCATGCCGGCCGAGATCGGCAAGCTGGCCGGAGAAATCCTGAACCAGCCGGTCACCGTGGAAATCGAGTCCAAAAGCGTGGCCGTCGATCGTATCGACCAGCGCGTCTACCATCTCGACCCCGCCGCCAAGCAGGGCCTGCTCGCGAAGCTGCTCGGCGAGCCGGACCTCACCCGCGTCATCGTATTCACCCGCACCAAGCATGGCGCCGACCGCGTCGTGCGCCAGTTGGCCCGTGCCGGCATCGAGGCGGACGCGATACACGGCAACAAGTCCCAGGGAGCGCGCCAGCGCTGCCTCGACAGCTTCAAGTCCGGCCGCTCGCGCATCCTCGTCGCCACCGATATCGCCTCGCGCGGCATCGACGTGGACGGCGTCAGTCACGTGATCAACTTCGAGCTGCCCAACGAGCCGGAAAGCTATGTGCACCGCATCGGCCGCACCGCGCGCGCCGGGGCCGAAGGCATTGCCATCTCGCTTTGCGCCCCCGCCGAACTCGGTTCGCTGCGCGGCATCGAGCGGTTGATCCGCCGCCCGCTCACCGTCGTGGGCGACGGTCCGGTGCAGGACGCGGGACGCGGCGAGGGCCGCGGCGGCGGAAAGCCCGCGCGCAGCGGCAATCGCGCCAACGCCAACGACAACCGTAGCAACGACAACCGTAGCAACGACAACCGCAACGGCCAGCGCCGCCGGCGCCGCCGCTTCCGCAACGGCTCGGCCAAGCGGGCGGCCTGAGCTTCAGGAAATGAAAAAGGGCGGCGGATATCTCCGCCGCCCTTCGGATTCGCACCGCGCCGAATTCCGCCGGTGCGTGCTTCCCTTGAGGAGTGCCGGGCCTTAGAGCCTGATCCGGAAAAGCGGATACCGCTTTTCCGGCAGGATCATGCTCGAGCTACTGATCTGGCGCATCATCTTGCCGGCCAGGCGATTCCACTTGGCCGGATGATGCGCTAGCCCTTGCGCTCCTTGTCCTTGCCGCCGTCGCGGTCGTGCTTGTGATGCCAGGACCGCTTGCGGTCGTTGACGTCGAGCACGCCGTCGTCGTTGCGGTCCATGCGGCTGACCAGCTCCGAATAGGGCTTGAGGAATTCCTCGGTGGTGATGGCCGCGTCGCCGTCCACGTCGATGCGCTGGAAGCCGCGCACCATGCGGCGGTGCATCACTTCCATCCACAGCGTCTCGAATTCCTTCAGGCTCAGCTTGCCGTCCTTGTCGGCGTCATGCTTGGCGAGCAGGTCCTGGCGCGACTGGTTCAGTTCGTCCTGGGTCAGCTTGCCGTCCTTGTCGGCGTCGAAACGCTCCAGCAGCATGGCCATGTGCCGGCCCTTGCCATAGCCGCCCATCTGGTGGCCGTGATGGCCGCCCTTGTGCCAGCCGCCGCGATGGCCGTAATCGGCCGCGGCGAAAGTGGCGAAACCGGCGGCGCCGGCGAGGACGACCGCGCCTGCGGCGATCGCGACTTTGGTGACTTTGCGCATCTGGATACTCTCCTTGGGCGTGTTCATGCGTGGGTGGCCGCCGGCGGGCGGGGCGGGGGCATGCTTGGAGGAGAGAAGCGTGTGCCCAGCCCATCCGGCGGCCGTTATGCTGCTCTTACGGATGGGGCGGGCGAAATCCGGCGCTCGGCGGCGACCGCCGCGGGAAAGTCAGGATTTCCGCGGGTAACTAGCGGCGCAATTAAGGTGAATTAAGGTGACAGTTTACTCAATGAATTAAGGTGACAGTTTACTCAATTCCAAAAACTTCCAGATTAAGGTGACAGTTTACTCAATTCCAAAAACTTCATGCGCGCCAAAGGCGCCAGCCCGAATTAAGTAAACTGTCACCTTAATTGACCTTAATTGGTTGATCAGCGGCGCTGGAAGTTGCGGCGCGGCTGGTCCGGGCGCTGGCCGGAGTCGGTGCGGTGACGGAAGATCACGCGGCCCTTCTCCAGGTCGTAGGGGGTCATCTCGACGGTGACCCGGTCGCCCGCGATGGTCTTGATCCGGTTGCGCTTCATGCGGCCGGACGTATAGGCCACGATCTCGTGGCCGTTCTCCAGCTTCACGCGGAACCGGCCGTCTGGGAGGACGTCGGTCACCGAGCCCTCGAATTCCAAAAGTTCTTCCTTCGCCATCAACGCTCCTGCGAATGTATCGGGGTTTCGCGTCCATAGGGACGCCCGGCGCGGCTCGCCGCGCCTCATTGGCGCGGACCTTGCTCGCAGCGGGGCGGGAAGTCAAGATTTTCGGGCCTTGGCGGAGGCCGGGACGATACCCATATCGCGTTCCGCATGGACCCCGGTTCAAGCCCGGGGTTTCGGAGCAAGGACCGGGCACAAGAAACTCGAAACCCCGGCCGGGGGCCGGAGAAGGCGGGAAGCCGGGGCCGGGATCGCGGCAGACCCCGGGCCAGGCCCGGGGGTTCGAAGCGTCGATGCGGGAACTCGAAACCCCGGCGTAAAGCCGGGGTCCGGTCATCAGGCTGCCCGTTGCGTTATCGCGTCAGCACCACGAAATCGGTGCCCTTGGGCGTGGTTTCCTTGCTGATGCCGTGGTCGGTGATGGCCAGCGACGAGCCGGGGCTCAGCATCCTGGAGATGCGGTCCCGCACATCCTGGGGGATGTCGATGCGGTCCAGCGCCTCCGCCGCGCTGGAGGGCGCGGACGGCAGCAGCGGCTGCGAGGCGTCGGCCGAGGCCGTCTTCACCGGCTTTTCCGCGTCCTCGGGCAGCGTCACCACGTTCCACTGCACGTCAGGCGCGTCGCCCTCGAAATGCATGGCCGTGTAGAGATGCGAGCCCAGCGGGCGGTCGGGGTCGGCGATGGCGACGGGCGCGTCGAACACCGGCCTGAACTTGCGCCGCACGTAGAGATGGCCGGTGAGGGGCGGACCCTTGCCGGCGGCCTCGTGAAGCTGCTCGGCCAGTTCCTCCGACATGGCCCCGGTCGCCCGCAGGCCGCGGGAGTCCTGGAAAGCCTTGATGGCCTTGCCGGTGTCCTTGCCGATCCAGCCGTCGATGTCGCCCGGGTCGAAGCCAAGCTCGGCCAGCAGCTCCTGCACGTCGCGCACCAGTTCGCGGCCGGTGCGGCGGGTGATCAGGATGCGCACGGGCGCCTCGGTGCGGGCCCAGCGCAGTGCCGCCTTTTCCGCCTCGAGTTCGTTGTCTGCCATGGCGATGGCGGCGGCGGCTTCCTCTGTCGCGGGCACGCCGGAGGTCTGAGGCGTCGCCGCGTTGGCGGGCGTGACGCCGAACGTGCTCGCGGTCCCGGTCTTCGCCGGCGCCTCGCCGAGCTTCAGCACGTCGAGCTGCGCCGGCTGGAACAGCCTGGCGTGGGTGATCGGTTCCGGCGCCACGGGCTTGCGGGTGATGATCACATGGCCGCCCACGTTGGTGAAGGAGAAGAGCTGCTTGGCGAAACCGGTCGGCAGCCGCACGCAGCCATGCGAGGCCGGAAAGTTCGGCACCGAGTTGGACGCGTGCAGCGCAATGCCCGACCATGTCAGCCGCTGCATGAAGGGCATCGGCGCGCCGCTGTAGATGTTGGAGCGGTGGAAGGGCTTCTTCTCCAGGATGGAGAACACGCCGGAGGGCGTCGTGTGCCCCTGCTTGCCGCTGGAGACGCGGGACGTGACCACCTGCTTGCCGTTCACGTAAGCGGTCAGCTTCTGGTCCGGCAGCGACACGAAAATCTGGATCGGGCCCGGCTCGTCGCCGCGTTTCTGCCAGGGCTCCGCCTTCTCCGCCGGGGCCTGCGGCTGCGCGCGCCGCGCCGCCACCCGCGGGTCGGCGGGCGGACGGGCCGGGGCCCTGTAGCGCGGCTGCGGCGCCTGCCGGTATTGCGGCGGATAGGCCGGATAGGAATATTGCGGGTAGCCGTATGGTGCATGGCCGTAGGAAGGCGCGCCATAGGGGCCATAGCCATATTGCGGGTAGCCGTAATAGGGCTGCGCCGCGGCCGCGCCGGCAGCCGCGCCGATCAGGGATGCCGCAAGGAATACGCTGCGGAAGGTTACGGTCATCAAGTCAACCCCTGGGTCTGCGCCGCCCGCCCGGCCCGGAAACGGCGATTCTGCGGGCGCATCGTAACGTCGTGCTGCGGCAGCGAAAAGGCCGCGAGGGATCAAATTTTCAGCAGGGTAAAGGTTCCCGGCGCGGCGCGAAGTCGCGTTTCTCGCGGGATTTCCCGGGGTGGAAGGCTCTCACTCCGCCGCCTGCGGCTGGGCCGCCGCCCGTACGGGGATCGCGCGGGGCAGCAGCAGCACCGCGGCGAGAATGACCATCGCCGCCGCCGTCAGCAGCATGAACAGCCGGTCGAAACCGTAGGCGCCGTGCACCCAGGCGATCAGCGGGATGGCCGCCGCCACGCCGGCGAAGGAGATGATGTAGCGGCAGGCGAACATGGTGCTGCGCCACTCGCTCTTGGCGATGCGGCCCACCAGCACGTCGTTGATGGGGATCTGCCCGAAGGCGCCGAGCATGAAGCCGGTTGCGACGATCAGCGCCGTCCAGCCCGTGGCGCCCGGCATCAGCGCGAAGAACGCCGCCTGCAGGGCCGCCACGCCCGCGAAGACGAAGCGCACCGGGTAGCGGTCCACCAGGAAGCCGACCACCACCTGCACCAGCGAGGCGATGGCGAAGACGAGGAAGGCGTACCAGCCCACCAGCGTCGCCGACACGTCGAGCGCGCTCAGCCGCTCGTCCAGCACCTTGGGCAGCGAGAAGGTGGTGGACTGGAACACGATGCCGCCGATGGCCGTGGTCAGCAGCACGATGGCGAAGATGCGCGCGATCAGCGCGGGCGAATAGACCGCGCCGCCGGAGGAACTCGCCGCCGCCTTGCGCGCCACGCGCGGCGTCCGCACGAACATCCACGCATAGGCGATGCCCACCGCGATGGAGGCGAGCCCCGGCAGCACGAAGGCCGAGCGCCAGTTGCCCATGTCGATCATGGCGCCGGTGAGCAGCGCCGCGCTGGCCACGCCGAGATTGCCCCACACGCCGTTGACCGCGATGGCCATGCCGGTCCTGGCGCGGTTCTCCACCACCAGCGAGATGCCGACCGGGTGGTAGATCGCCGCGAAGATGCCGATGGCGAACAGCCCCGCGCCCAGTTGCAGCGGCGTGGCGGCGAAGGAGGTGACGATGCTGGCGATACCGGTGCCCGTGAAGAACACCGCCATCATGCCGTCGCGGCTCCACTTGTCGGCCAGCCAGCCGGCCGGCAGCGCGAAGGCGCCGAAGGCGACGAAGCCCGGCGTGGCATAGGGGATCAGCTCGCCATAGCTCATGCCCCATTCCCTCGCCAGCACCAGCGCCGCCACCGTGGCGAATACCAGCATGAACAGGTGGTCGAGGAAGTGCCCGATGTTGAGGAAGAAGAAATGCGCGCGCTCGCGCATGCTGCCCTGGGTGGTCTCGCCGCTCATGCCCGTTGTCCTCGATGCCGGGTCCTCCCGGACCCGATCTCCCACCCCAGCCTTTCTCCCGCGCGGGGAAAGCCTGGACCTGCTCCGCAGGCGATCTTCACCCCCTGTCCCTGGTTGGAGGGGATCAGGACGGGGGTGAATGCCGGCGCTTGCGCGCTCTTGGGAATGCGTTTCCTGCCTCGCTTCGCTCCAGTTGCTCCCTTTCCCTGTCGGATGAAGGGCTGGGGTGAGCAGGTTCAGAATAGCCTTGGCGGATGCGCGCCGTCAGGTCAATAATCGTCGAATTCACGCCAGCGCTCCCCCGAGGCCGCCATGCCCGCCCGCAGCACCGATCCCGCCGACTATATGGGCCTGCCGCGCCCGGTGGCGGCCATGCCCAAGACCTTCCGCGCGGGCGAGGCGACGGGCGTCCACGCCCACGACCGCGACCAGTTCCTCTACGCCGTCACCGGCGTCATGCGCATTTCGACGGCCGGGGAGATGTGGATCGTGCCGGCCGACCGCGCCGTCTATGTGCCGGCCGGCGTGGAGCACCAGACCTCCATGCGCGGCCGGGTGGAGATGCGGACCCTTTATATCCGCCCGCGCGCCCATCCGGGCCTCCCCGCGACGCCGCAGGGCATGGAGGTGTCGCCGCTGCTGCGCGCGCTGGTGCTGGCGCTGATGGAGGAGCCGCTGCTCTATGACGAGAAGGGCAGGGGCGGGCGCATCGCCGCTTTGGTGCTGGACGAGATCGCCCGCGCCGAGCGCTCGCCGCTGGCCATGGGCGTGCCCATGCCGCGCGACCCGCGCCTGCTGCGCCTGGCCAAGACGCTGATGGAGGATCCCTCGCGCGCCGATACCCTGGACGAGTGGGCTGAAGAGTGCGCCGCCAGCCCGCGCACCCTGACGAGGCTGTTCCAGGCGGAGATGGGCCTGACCTTCACCCGCTGGCGCCAGCGCGTGCGCTTCCACGCAGCACTCGAGGCGCTCGCCCGCGGCGAGCCCGTCGCCCGCGTGGCGGAGGCCAACGGCTATGCGAGCGCGTCCGCCTTCACGGCGGCCTTCCGCAAGGTCATGGGTGCTCCGCCCGGGCGGATGGTTTGAGGGTTGGGAAGCCGGCGTCTTTTGACTCGCGTCAATCTTGGACGTCATTCCGGCGCAAGCCGGAATCCAGTTGGGCGGGAACGAGAGGATTGGCGGCAGCGACTGGACCCGGCTTTCGCCCGGGTGACGAAGGGGGAGAGAGCCTACCCCACCCCGAAAATCTCCCGCGCCTCGTTGGGCGTCGCCACCTCCGCGCCCAGCGACCTGACGATGGCCGCCGCGCGCTCCACCAGCGCCGCGTTGGAGGGCGCGAGTTCGCCCTTGGCCATGTAGAGATTGTCCTCCAGCCCCACGCGCACATGGCCGCCGGAGATCACCGACATGGCCACGATGGGGAATTCGTGCTGCGAGATGCCGAAGGCGGACCACACCGCGTTCTCCGGCAGCAGGTTGCGCATGTGCAGCAGCGACTCCGGGCTTGCCGGTGCGCCCCATGAGATGCCGAGGCAGAGCTGGAACAGCGGCGGCTCCGCGATATGCCCGTCGCGGATCAGCCGCTTCGCCAGCAGGACGTGGCCGGAGTCGAAAGCCTCCAGCTCCGGCTTCACGCCCGCCGCCCTGATGCCGTCGGCCATCTCGCGCAGATGCGCCGGCGTGTTCATGAACACCTGCTCGCCGAAATTCAGCGTCGCCACGTCCAGCGTGCAGATCGGCGGTTTCAGCTTGACGATATGGGCGATGCGCTCGGCGGGGGATTTCAGCGTCGTCGAGGGATCCGGCTGCGCGGGATCGTCCTTGCCGGGCACGAAACGCCCGCCCGCGCCGGTGGTCAGGTTGATGACCACGTCGGTGCCGCTCGCCTTGATGCGCTCGACGGCCTCGGCGTTATACTCCAGCTTCATGCTGGCGAGCTTGGTCCTGGGCTCGCGCACATGGATGTGCACCACCGCCGCGCCCGCCTTGGCCGCGTCGATGGCCGACCTGGCGATCTCCTCCGGCGTCACCGGCACGGCGGGGTTCTTGCGGGCGGTGTCCTGCGACCCGGTCAGCGCGCAGGTGATGACGACCTTCCTCGACATGCGTTCTCCCTTCCATAGGCGGGCGCTTCGGCGCCTCTCATACGAAAAGCTATAGGTGCCCGGGCGGCCCGGGGGCAAGGCTTTCGGCTTCCTTTAACCCGGCTCGGGCATTCTGCCGGGCGGTATGAGTCACTCACGGCGCAACATTCTCGCGGGGCTGCTCGCCCTGCCCCTGCTTGCCTGGCTGCCGCCGCTTCTGGCCCGCTCCGGCCTCAAGCTGCGGGGCGGCTGGGTGCTGCGCGACGGCGACTGATGCTGCTCGAACTGTCACAAGCGCCGGAAGCCATCGAGACCGGCGTCTGCGTCGTGGGCGCGGGCCCCGCCGGCATCACGCTGGCGCGCAGGCTGGCGGCGTCCGGCACCGACGTGGTGCTGTGCGAGGCGGGCGGGCTGGAGGTCTCGCCGCAGTCCCAGAAGGTCTATGACGGCCGCACCGTCGGCGATCCCTATTTCGATCTGAGCATGGCCCGGCTGCGCTATCTGGGCGGCAGCACCGGCCATTGGAACGGCTGGTGCCGCCCGCTCGACGCCCACGACTTCGCGCCCAAGGCCGCCAGCCCGGCCATGACCGCCTGGCCTATCGGGGCCCGCGACCTTGAGCCCTTCGCGGCCGAGGCGCGCGACATCCTGGAGATCGACGGTTTCCGCCCCGACGAGCCCTTCGGCGCCTCCGGCCTCAACCGCATCTCCCTGCGCATCGCCGGGCCCGTGCGCTTCGGCGACAAGTATCGCGGCGAGCTGGCCGCGGCGCGGAACCTGCGCCTGCTGCTTCACGCCAACCTCACCGGCGCGCGCATGCGGGGCCGCGAGGTGGCCGCGCTCGCCTTCACCGATTTCGAGGGCCGCACCCGCAGCGTCGCCGCGCGCCATTTCGTCGTAGCCTGCGGCGGCATAGAGAATTCGCGCCTGCTGCTGTGGCTCAATGCGAAGGGCGACCTGCCATTGCCCCATCCCGGCCTCGTCGGGCGCTACTGGATGGAGCACCACGAGGCCACCATCGGCATGGTGGTGGTGACGGACTGGGACGCCTTCCGTTTCGACGAGCACGCCATCGACTATTTCGCGCCCGCGCCCGCCATGCTGGAGCGCCGCCGCATCCTCAACGCCCATCTCTACCTGAAGACCACCCATTACAGCGACGAGACCAAATACCTGCTCGCCGAACTGCTCTGCGTCGCGCCCACGCTGGGCAAATGGGCCATGGACCAGTTCGGCAAGCGTCTCGCCTGCGTCGGCCATCTCAAGGCTTCCGGCGAGCAGGAGCCGCTGCACGGCAACCGCGTCGCGCTCGGGGAGGAGAGGGACCGCTTCGGCATGCCGCGCACCGTGCTGCACTGGCGCGCCTGCGCGCTCGATGCCCGCTCCATCCGCGAGACCGGGCTCGCTTTCGCCGCCCATTGCGCCCGCGCCGATATCGCCCGCGTCAGGCTGGAGCCCTGGATGCAGGACGACGGCGCCATGCTGCCCAACGAGGGAGACGCGGCGGG
>JBFWSL010000055.1:0-14954 GCA_050248375.1 Hyphomicrobiales bacterium
ATCGATGAACGCGCCGTAGTCGGTGATGTTCTTCACCACGCCCTCGGTGACCTGGCCCTCCTCGAGCTTGGCCACGATCTCGCTGCCCTGCTCGGCGCGGGTCTCTTCCAGGACCGAGCGGCGCGACACCACGATGTTGCCGCGGCGGCGGTCCATCTTGAGAATCTGGAACGGCTGCGGCACGTTCATCAGCGGGGACACGTCGCGCACCGGGCGGATGTCCACCTGGCTGCCCGGCAGGAAGGCCACCGCGCCGTCGAGGTCGACGGTGAAGCCGCCCTTCACGCGGTTGAAGATGATGCCCTCGACGCGCTCGCCCGCCTCGAATTTCTTCTCCAGGCGCGACCAGCTTTCCTCGCGGCGCGCCTTCTCGCGGCTCAGCACCGCCTCGCCCATGGCGTTCTCGATACGCTCGAGATAGACCTCGACCTCGTCGCCCACCGAAATCGGCTTCTCGCCGCGCGGCGCCGCGCCGAACTCCTTCATGGGCACGCGGCCTTCCGTCTTCAGTCCGACGTCGATGACCGCGAGATCCTTCTCGATCGCGACGACGGTCCCCTTGACGACCGAACCTTCCTGGAGGTCGGAGCCGGAAAGGGACTCTTCCAGCATCGCCGCGAAATCCTCGCGGGTCGGGTTGAGGCTGCCTGCCTGTGCCTGGGCCATATAAACTGTAACTCCGTTGTCTTTAGCCGCCGCCCGTCCGCCGTCTGCGGTCCGTGCGGTCCAGAATTGGATCCATGCCGCCGCCCCACCATGGGACGCCGGGTCCTAGCGTTCCGCCTGTCCGATCAGCCAGACCCCACCTTGGTCGTGGGCGCTCGCATGCCGGGCCGCTGCCAACACGAAAGGGGCACGCCGAGAAGGCGCGCCCTTCCTGTCAGGCCGCGGTGTCGATAATCTCGACGGCAGCCCTGAACGCGGCCTCTATATCCAAATTGGTCGTATCGAGCAAGTGCGCGTCCGCGGCCTGTTTCAGCGGCGAGGCGGCCCTTTCCCGGTCCCGGGCGTCCCGGGCCTCGATGTCGGCCAGCACCTCCTGGAAGCTCTCCTGCGACCCCGACGCCTGCAGTTCCGCGTGGCGGCGGCGGGCCCGCTCCGCCGAACTGGCGGTCACGAACAGCTTCACATCGGCGTGGGGGCACACCACGGTGCCGATATCGCGCCCGTCCAGCACCGCCCCCCGGGGCGATGCGGCGATCCCGCGCTGGTATTCGAGCAGCACCGCGCGCACCGCGGGCATTCGCGCCACGATGGAGGCGGCCTCGCCCATGCCGCGGGTGCGCAGGGCGGGGTCGGCGAAGGTGGAGGCGTCGAGCCCGCGCGCGGCGGCCGCCGCGGCCGCCTCGTCGGCGGGGTCCTTGCCAGCCGCCAGCACGTCGCGGGCCACCGCCCGGTAGAGCGCGCCGGTATCCAGGTGCATCAGGCCGTAATGGGCCGCCAGCCGCTTCGCCAGCGTGCCCTTGCCCGAGGCCGCGGGTCCGTCCACCGCGATAATCATGAGCGGCTTCCCGCCGGAGCGATTTTCGCGCCCAGCCCGTTCATCAGGCTCACGAAGTCCGGGAAGCTGGTGGCGATCATGTCGCCGTCGTCGATGCCGACCGGTTCCTGCGCGCCCATGCCCAGCACCAGGAAGGCCATGGCGATGCGGTGGTCCATGTGGGTGGCAACGCGGCCGCCGCCCTTCACCCTGCCTCCCTTCGCGCCGGTGACGATCAGGCTGTCGCCCTCGATCCGCACCTTTACGCCGCAGGCTTCGAGCCCGGCGGCGGTGGCCGCCAGCCGGTCGCTTTCCTTCACCCGCAATTCGCCCAGCCCCTGCATGCGCGTCTCGCCTTCCGCGAAGGCGGCGACGGCGGCCAGCACGGGGTACTCGTCGATCATGCTCGGCGCGCGCTCCGCCGGCACGGTCACGCCTTTCAGCCGGCCCGATTTCACGGTGATGTCGGCCAGCGGTTCGCCGTTGCGCTCGCGCTCGGCGTGGAAGGCCACGTCGGCGCCCATTTCCCTCAGCGTCTGGTAGAAGCCCGCCCGCGTCGGGTTGATCAGCACGTTCGCCACCGTGACCTTCGAGCCTTCCGCGATCAGCGCGGCGGCGGCGGGGAACGCGGCCGAGCTGGGATCGGCCGGCACCTCCACGTCCCGGCCCGTCAATTCGGCCTCGCCGGTGACCGTGATCGCCTGGCCCTTGCCCTGCGGCGTCACCTCCACCTCGGCGCCGAAATGGCGGAACATGCGCTCGGTATGGTCGCGGGTCGCCTCGCGCTCCACCACCGTGGTCCGGCCCGGCGCGTTGAGCCCGGCCAGCAGCACCGCCGACTTCACCTGCGCCGAGGGTACCGGCGATTCGTAGACGATCGGAACCGGCCTGTCGGGCCCGCGCAGGGTCAGCGGCAGCGTGTCCGCGCCCCTGGTCACCTCCAGCCCCATCAGCTTCAGCGGCGTCAGCACCCGCCCCATGGGTCTGCGGCTCAGCGAGGCGTCGCCGGTGAAGGTCGCCTCGACGGGGTGCCCCGCCACCACGCCCATGGTGAGCCGGCAGCCGGTTCCCGAGTTGCCGAAATCCAGTTCACCCTCCGGTTGCAGCAGCCCGCCGGTGCCAAGCCCGCGCACCGCCCACAGCCTGCCCTCGCGCATGACGCCCGCGCCCATCGCCGCCACGACCTTGGCCGTGTTGAGCACGTCTTCCGCCTCCAGCAAGCCCGAGATCCGCGTCACCCCCGTCGCCATTGCGCCCAGCAGCAGCGCGCGGTGCGAGATCGACTTGTCGCCGGGCACGGTGATGCGCCCGTCGAGCGGACCGGCCTTGGCGGACGAAAGCGGTGTGGCCATGCGGGAAGTGCCCTCGAATGACGTCGCGGGAGGTCCGGTTGCGCGGACAGGTTGTCCCGGCCGGTCCCGGTTCGCGCGCATAGAGCCCGTGGCCGCGCCGCCTGTCAATCTACCCCCTTGACGTGGCGCGGCTGTTGTCAGATTTGGTTTTGACAGGGCGTACCCATCGTGGCAATGGGGGGCCGATTTTCAGCACAAGCAAGGTAAGCTGATGACCAAGATGGAGCGGGGAACCAAGCGCAATTGCACGGAATGCGGCGCGCGCTTCTACGACCTCAACCGCAGCCCGATCGTCTGCCCCTCCTGTGGCGCGGCGTTCACCATGGACGCGGTCGTGCAGAAGCGGGTGAAGGCGCCGGTCGAGCCAGAGGAGAAGGACGACGAGCCGGTGGCCAAGACGGCGGCGGGTGTCGAGATCGTCTCCCTCGACGAGGCGGCGGCGGAGGAAGAGGCCGGTGAGGATCTCATCGACCTGGGCGACGACGAGGACATCGCCATCGAGGACGATGACGAGGATGCCTTCCTCGAGGACGACGAGGAGGAAGGCGACGGCGTCTCCGGTATCGTCAGCTCGTCCTCCAAGGATGACGACGAGGTCTGATCGCGCCGTATGAGCGCGGGGCGCCGGAGCATGTTCCGGCGCTGCCGCGCGGCGAGATTCTTTGCTTGATTGCCGCGCACCGGTGGCATTACAAGTGCCGCCTGACGTCCGGACCGCTCGGTCGGTCCGGTGCCTCCCGGGCAGAAAATGGGGCCATAGCTCAGTTGGGAGAGCGCGTGAATGGCATTCACGAGGTCGGCGGTTCGATCCCGCCTGGCTCCACCACCCTTCGCGCTTACGCGCTTCGGGTGGCTTACGCCAGTGAGCCGCGCGAAGCGCGTTAGCCCGAAGGCGTGCCGCCCGAAGCTCACATCGTGAGCGGAGGGGGGCTGTAGCCATGCACTACGTCTATCTCATCCGAAGTGAAACGCATCCAGGCCAGCGCTATGTGGGCTGCACCGCCGACCTGAAAAAGCGCTTGGCGGCGCACAATTCCGGTTCGTCAAAACACACCGCCAAATACAGGCCGTGGAGACTGGTCAGCTATCATGCGTTTGCCGACCGGCGCAGGGCGCGCGAGTTCGAGCATTACCTGAAAACGGGCTCCGGCCAGGCCTTCGCCAACAAGAGGTTCTGGTAACCTCCTTCCAACGCAGGATACCCCCAAACCGGCACGGCCATGCCGCCGGCGCCCGTGTCTGGCGGAACGTTCCTGCGCGCCCTTGCGGGGCCGGGGAGCGGCGAGCTTGATCGGCCGCCTCCGGGCCCCCATATTGGATACGAGACCTTGTGGTGCCCAGGTGGGGCCGCGGGGTGGCCGCGCGGCGCCTTTCGGGCCGTGGACGGCTCAACCGCACGACACGACAGTCGCTTTCAGGAGGGCTTGGGAGATGTCGCGGACTACACTGCTGAACTCGCCCCTTTTGCTGGGCTTCGACGAGATCGAGCGTCTCCTCGACCGCATCGGCAAGTCGTCGGGCGATGGCTATCCGCCCTACAACATCGAGCGCGTGGGTGCCTCCGGCGACGAAGGCGAGACCCTGCGCATCACCCTCGCGGTGGCCGGCTTCGGTCTCGGCGATCTCGATATCGCGCTGGAGGACAACCAGCTCACCGTCCGTGGCCGCCAGGCCGAGGACAAGGAGCGCGTCTATCTGCATCGCGGAATCGCCGCCAGGCAGTTCCAGCGCACCTTCGTGCTCGCCGACGGCATCGAGGTGAAGGGCGCCGACCTTTCCAACGGCCTGCTGTCTATCGATCTCGTCCGCCGGATGCCGGAACGCAGCGTCCGCAAGGTCGAGATTTCCCAGCGGGCCTGACCGGGCGATTGGCCAGTTCCAGGCGTGCAAGGCCTTCAGGGCGTCCGACGGACGCGGGCGGCGGCGTGCGTATCAGTAAGCAGGTGAACAAGATGAACAAGCACAACGAGAACCAGATCGAGACCAATGCCGCCGGCGGCAGGCCGGTGATGAGCGCGGAAGCCTTCGCCCGGCTGGGCGGCGGCCATGTGGCCTATATCCGGCCGATGACGGCGGACGTCGCCGCGCGCCTGTTCCCGGCATTGCGCGGGATCCCGGAGGGCATCGACCTCTACGCCCTGGTCGGCGCCGACGGTGTGCCGCTGACGCTGACCGACAGCCGCGACGCCGCGCTGGCAAACGCCCTGCAGCACGACCTGGAGCCGGTCAGCCTGCACTAGGCGACCAAAGGATCCTTGAACACAAAGCCGGCCGGGATCGCTCCCGGCCGGCTTTCGCGTTCAGGACGGGCCCTTTCAGGCCGCGTGCGACGTGGCTTCCTCGGTGAGGATCGAGTAGAGCGCGCTTTCGTCCTTGGACGAGCGCAGCTTCTCCATCGACGAGGTCTCGCGCAGCAGGCGCGAGATGCGCGCCAGCGCCTTCAGATGGTCGGCGCCCGCGTTCTCCGGCGCCAGCAGCACGAAGACGAGATCCACCGGCTGGCCGTCCACGGCCTCGAAGTCGATGGGCTCCGCCAGCCGCGCGAAGATCGCGGTGATCTTCTTCAGGCTCGCCAGTTTGCCGTGCGGGATGGCGACGCCCTGGCCGATGCCGGTCGAGCCGAGGCGCTCGCGCTGGAGCAGGGTGTCGAAAATCTCCCGCTCCGGCAGGCCGGTCAGGTCCGCCGCCGTTTCCGCGAGGGCCTGCAGCGCCTGCTTCTTGCTCTTCGCCCGCAATTCGGCAACCACCGCGTCGGGACTGATGAGATCGCCTAGGTCCATGTCTTGTGCTCTGGCCTCTCGTGTTGCGCATGCCGGAGATGGCTCCGGCACCCTGCGACTAAAGCTGGGAATTCGACGCCGACCCCTCGGGGTCGATCCAGCCAACATTTCCGTCCGCGCGCCGGTACACAACATTCAAGCGGCCGTCATTGCGGAACAGAATGAAGGGTTGATCCGACAGGTCAAGCTGCATCACGGCTTCGCTGACCGACGCTTCGGATATCGTGGTGCTCGTCTCCGCGATGACAACGGGACTGTCCCCGGCGGGTTCCTCGTCCTCGGTCTCCGCCTGGATCACATAATAGGGAGCCGTAAGCGCGGCGGAGTCGGCTTCGCGGTTACGGCTGTGATGCGCCTTCAGCCGGCGCTTGTACCGGCGCAGGCGCTTGTCGATGCGCTCCAGCGCCATGTCGGCGCTGGCATAGGGATCCGCGGCCTCGCCGTGGGATTCCAGGCTCAGATGCGACCACAGTTGCAGGCTGCAGTCGGTGCGGAAACCCGACTTCGCCTTCTCCATGCGGATATGCACCGGCACGCTGCGGCCAACATACTTGTCCACAAGTTGCTCGATGCGTTCGCTCATGTAACCGCGAAGGGCCTGGCCAACGTCCAGATTCTTGCCGGTAATCTGCAAGTTCATTTGTGGTTTCCGATCCTGACAGGCTCCGGCCTTGGCGGCACATCAATCGGCACCGCCGGACATCTGTTCGCTACGTCCGGACTGCTCTGTTCGCCTGCCTTCGAATGATCCGCCAGCGGCGGCCCCCGAATGTGGGGCCGGACCCTAGACCAGCTTTCAGACCCCTGTCAAACCCTTGACGGCGATTCCGTGACGGCCGCGCACAATTTGTGCACATCTCGCCTGTCTCATGATTAAATTAATATATTCAATGAGTTATACAGTGGCATCTGCGGCCTGTTCTCAGGCCGGCGCCCTAAGTGGCAGGCGCTTTTCGCGGCGGCGCTGGACCGAGGAGGGAATGCGCATGGCCTCCCGGTACTTGGCCACCGTGCGGCGCGCGATGTCGATCCCGTCGCTCCGCAGCAGATCCACGATCATGTCGTCCGACAGGATCTTGCCGGGCGACTCGTTGTCCACGAGCTGGCGGATGCGGTGCCGCACGGCCTCCGAGGAATGCGCCTCGCCCGCATCGGCGGAAGCGATCGCGGAGGTGAAGAAATACTTCAGCTCGAAGATGCCGCGCGCCGTCGCCATGTATTTGTTGGAGGTGACACGGCTAACCGTCGATTCGTGCATGGAGATCGCCTCCGCCACGGTCTTCAGGTTGAGCGGCCGCAGGTGGCGGACGCCGTGGGTCAGGAAGCCGTCCTGCTGGCGGACGATCTCCTGCGCCACCTTGAGGATCGTGCGCGCCCTCTGGTCGAGACTCTTGACCAGCCAGTTCGCGGTTTGCAGGCAGTCGTTGAGATAGGCCTTGTCCCTGGTGGAGCAGGGTCCCTTGGCCACGGTCGCGTAGTAGCTCTGGTTGACCAGCACCCGCGGCAGCGTATCGCTGTTCAGCTCCACCAGCCAGCTTCCGTCCGGCCGCTGCCGCACGAACACGTCCGGCACCACCGGCTGCACCGCGCCGCCGCCGTGAACCAGGCCCGGCTTGGGGTTGAGCGCCTTGATCTCCTCGATCATGTCCATGAGGTCTTCGTCGCTGACCCCGCACGCCTTCTTCAGGCCCGCGATGTCGCGCGCCGCCAGCAATCCCAGATTTGCCAGCAGCGCCGCCATGGCGGGATCGTAGCGGTTGCGGTCCTGCAATTGCAGCTTCAGGCACTCCGCCAGGTCGCGCGCGAACACGCCGGCCGGCTCGAAGCCCTGCAGCACCGTCAGCGTCTCCTCCACCAGTTCCGCCGGCGCGCCCAGCCGTTCCGCCAGCGCGCCGATGTCGCCGCGCAGGTAGCCGTCCTCCTCCACCATGTCGATGAGGTGCTGCGCGATCATCCGCTGCGCCGGCTCCAGTTGCGTGAACTGCATCTGCTCGGCCAGGTGCTCCTTCAGTCCCAGTTGCTCGGCGACGAAGGCCTCCAGGTTGACGTCCTCCCCGGCCGCGCGCTGGCCCGGGGACACCGAGGTCCAGCCGCTGTCCGGGCCGGGCCCCGTTGCGGTGTCCGAATCCGGGAACACGTTGTCCACGTCGGTGTCGTAGGCGGTCGAGGTCTCCGCGTCCTTGGGCGCCGCGTCCAGGTCGAGCCATTCCTCGTCCGGCGCGTCGGGCGTCTCGGCGGGAGACGGCTCCGCGGGCCCGGCCTCCGTCTCGGCATGCTCGAGCAGCGGGTTGCGCTCGATTTCCGCCTCGACGAAGGTGCTCAGTTCCAGGTTGGAGAGCTGCAGCAGCTTGATCGCCTGCTGCAGTTGCGGCGTCATCACCAGAGACTGCGATTGTCTCAGTTCCAGTCTTGATGAGATTGCCATGATGCCCGCCCCGGCCGCTTTTGGCGTCAGAGGCTGAACTGATCGCCCAGATAGACGCGCCGCACGTCCTCGTTGGCGATGATTTCTTGTGGGCTGCCCTCGGTGAGGACGGTTCCGTCGTAGATGATGTAGGCGCGGTCGATCAGCTCCAGCGTCTCGCGCACGTTGTGATCGGTGATCAGCACGCCGATGCCGCGCTCGGTCAGGTGCCGCACCAGCGCCCGGATGTCGCCGATGGCGATCGGGTCGATGCCCGCGAAGGGTTCGTCCAGCAGCATGTAGCGCGGGTTGCTGGCCAGCGCGCGCGCGATTTCCACCCGCCGCCGCTCGCCGCCCGAAAGCGCGATCGAGGGCGACTTGCGCAGCCGCGTGATGTTGAACTCGTCCAGCAGGCTGTCCAACCTGTAATCCCGCTTCTTCCTGTCCGGCTCGACCAGCTCGAGCACGGCGCGGATGTTCTGCTCCACCGTCAGGCCGCGGAAGATCGAGGCTTCCTGCGGCAGGTAGCCGATCCCCAGCCTGGCCCGGCGATACATCGGCAGGCCGGTCACGTCCTGCCCGTCGATCTCGATGCGGCCCTCGTCGGCGGGGATCAGTCCCGTGATCATGTAGAACACGGTGGTCTTGCCCGCGCCGTTCGGGCCCAGCAGGCCGACGGCCTCCCCGCGCACCAGGTTCAGGCTGACGCCTCGTACCACGGGACGCTTCTTGAAACTCTTTACGACGGAATGGATTTCGAGACGCCCCGTCAGGGCCGCCTCGGGGGCGGGGGAGAAGCTCTCCGGCGACGGATGCTCCTGCACGCGCTGCCGCGCCGCGCTCGCGCGCCGTCCAGGAAATGACACCAGCTTACCCACGATGCCCTCGATGCCAGTTGACGTCCCGCAGGGTTAACATTCCGTGAAACCGCCCCGCCGGTCCCGGCTCCATCCTATTGCCCGGCAGGCTTGTTTTGCACCTGCCATTGTCCGGCGCCCCCCGCAGCCCCCTCCTTGGCCACCCCCTCCTTGTCGGAGGACTGGGGCTGGAACAGGCCCTTGACCCGGGCCGGCTTGCCGTCGGCGGTCTGGTTCTCCAGCTTGCTCTGGCCGGTCTTCAGGTCGATGATCAGCTTGTCGCCGCTGATGATATTGCCACCTTGCGACAGTACGACATTGCCGCCCAGCGTCACCACCTGGCTCACCACGTCGAAATCCGCCCAGTCGCTGGTCGCCGTCTGGTCGTTGGCGCTGTCGATGACCACCTTGCCTTCCGCCCGGATGCGGGTGATCTGGCTGCCGCCGCCGCCCAGCCCGCCGCCCGCCGGCGCTTTCGCGCCGCCGGTGGAGGCGTCTTCGGGCCCCGAGGTGTAGCTGACCTTCAGCTCCTTGGAGCGCATGGTCATGGTGCCCTGAACCGCCTTCACGTTGCCGCGGAAGATGGCGATTTTCTTGTTGTCCTGCACTTCCAGCGTATCGGACTCGATGTCGATGGGCTGGTTGTTGTTGCCCGACGAGAAGCCGCCGAAGCTGCTGCCGAGCGACTGCGCGCCCGCCGGCCCCGCCAGGGCCAGCGCGACCGCCGCCGCGAGCAGGAACTGCTTCGGGAATGTCATCGTGCGGGAGCCTCCGGCTTGGTCGATTGCCCGGCTGCATTCCCGGCCGGGTCCTCTGTTGGCCGCTTGTATATATGCACGCGCACCCTGTCGCGGAAAATCACCCACTTTTCCTGCGACCCGAGTTCCATGCGGTCCGAGCGGATGGTGCCGTTGAGGAATTCGACGTCGACCGGGTCGTTGGTGGTGATGATCTGCGTGCGCATGTCGATCGCCGCCGTGTGCAGATGCGCCTTCATGCCGTTGCTGGAGGCGATGTTGATGCCGCCCATCAGTTCCAGTTGCTCCAGCTTGGTGTGGAACACGCCCTTCGGCGCCGACATGCGCGACCAGCCGCGCTTGGATTCCGTCAGGTCCGCCTTCACGTTGGTCAGGCGGATGGTGTTGGGGTCGCCCACGTCCTGCTCGGCGTAATCCGCCGTCACCACATACTGCCCCTGCTTCTGGTTGGCGCCTTCCAGCTTCGGATTGACCATGCGCAGCGTGTCCTGGCGGATCTCCACCCGTTCCACGCTCGCCTGCATGTCGCCGATGGAGATCGTCAGACGCGAGGAGACCAGATACAGGCTCAGCGCCGCCACCGCGCAGGCCGGCAGGGCGATGCGCAGTATCCTCACATGGCGGCTGTGCCGCCGCGCCTTGTCGAAGGCGCGCAGGATGGCGGCCTGCGTGGCCGAATCTGGCCGCATTCCGGCGTCCGCGAAGGGATGATCCGCCTCGTATGTCATATCCGACCGATACTAGCCTGATTTGCGCTCCCGGTGCCATGGCGGCAGGCTCGGGCGGGGCGAAGTCTCTATGGGAAATATGCTCAAAAAGCGGCTTCGGGGCCGCCCGGCCCGGGCTCCTTCGGCAGGCTAATGCGCGAAGATGTCGTCCTCGGCCCAGCCCGCCAGGTCCAGCCGGGCGCGGGCCGGCAGGAACTTGAAGCAGGCTTGCGCCAGCGCCGTGCGCCCCTCCCGCTCCAGCATGGCGTCCAGTTTTTCCTGCAACTTGTGCAGATGGAGCACGTCGCTGGCTGCGTAGTTGAGCTGTTCCGGGGTCAGCTTCGCCGCCCCCCAGTCCGAGGACTGTTGCTGCTTTGACAGTTCCACCCCCAGCAGATCGCGGCACAGGTCCTTGAGCCCGTGCCGGTCGGTGAAGGTGCGGGTCAGCTTCGAGGCGATCTTGGTGCAGTAGACGGGCTCCGGCATCACGCCCAGATGCTGCATCAGCGCGGCCAGGTCGAAGCGGGCGAAATGGAACAGCTTCAGCACCTTGCCCTCGGTCAGAAGCATTTTCAGCCGTGGCGCCGCATAGCTGTCGCCGGCGGGAAACTGCACCAGATGCGCGGTCCCGTCGCCCGAGGACAGTTGCACCAGGCACAGCCGGTCGCGCAGCGGGTTGAGCCCGAGGGTCTCGGTGTCGATCGCGACCGACGTCCCGAATGTCACGTTTTCCGGAAGATCGCCCTTGTGGAGGTGAACCTTGGCTTGGGCCGTCATGGCTTTCTCAGGGTTCTCCCCGCAAATGGCTGCGCCACGCGAAGCCCGCGAGGGCGAAGCGTGGTGCCCAGGAGAAGACTCGAACTTCCACGACCTTGCGGCCACTGGCACCTGAAGCCAGCGCGTCTACCAATTCCGCCACCTGGGCAAGTCGCCACTCACTTAAAATCGACGCCCTGTGTTGTCAATCGCTCAGGCAAGCGCCTTCACAGGTCCCGCCGCACCGTGTAAGTCTCCGCAAGAGGCTTGGGGTGGGCTTCCGGCCAGCGCGAGGACGGGAATGCGGCTCGACAATACGAAGCTTGTGACGATTTTCGGTGGCTCCGGCTTCCTCGGCCGCCATGTGGTGCAGGCCATCGCCCGCACCGGCGCGCGCATGCGCATCGCGGTCAGGCGGCCCGACCTGGCCCAGCATCTCCAGCCGCTCGGCGGCGTCGGCCAGATCCATGCCGTTCAGGCCAACCTGCGCTATCCCGACTCGGTCAGGCACGCCGTTGAAGGCGCCGACGTGGTCATCAACCTGGTCGGCATCCTGTTCGAGAGCGGCAAGCAGAATTTCAACGACGTGCAGGCCAGGGGCGCCGAGGCGGTGGCGAAGGCGGCGAAGGCCGCCGGCGCGCGGGCGCTGGTGCACGTCTCGGCCATCGGCGCCGACCCGGACTCCGCGGCCGAGTACGCCCGCTCCAAGGCCGCCGGCGAGAAGGCGGTGCTCAAGGCCTTCCCCGGCGCCGTGATCCTGCGGCCTTCCATCGTCTTCGGTCCCGAGGACGATTTCTTCAACCGCTTCGCCGCGCTGGCGCGCATGTCGCCGGCGCTGCCGCTGATCGGCGGCGGCAGGACCCGTTTCCAGCCGGTCTATGTCGGCGACGTCGCTCGCGCCGTCACCGCCGTAATCGAGGGCAGGGCGAAGCCCGGCGCCGTCTACGAACTGGGCGGGCCCGAGGTGGCCAGCTTCGCCGACCTCATGCGCACCATGCTGCGCCATGTCACCCGGCGCCGGCTGCTGGTGCCCATGCCCTTCTGGATCGCCCGCCTCAAGGCCCGCTTCCTGCAGCTCCTGCCGTCGCCAATGCTCACGGTCGACCAGGTGCGCCTGCTGGAGACGGACAACGTCGTCAGTCCGCTGGCCCAGTCGCAGAAACGGACGTTCGAGGGGCTCGGCATCGAGCCGCAGCCCATGGACGCCATCCTGCCGTCCTATCTCTACCGCTTCCGCCCGCGCGGCGAGTTCAGCGATGCTGTGAAGGTGGAGCAGCCCCGGGGCTCGCGCCCTTAGGGCGGGATCCTAGCGCATCATCCGGCCGGGTGGACTCGCTTGGCCGGTAAGATCATGCGCCAGATCAATAACTTGAGCATGATCTTATCGGAAAAGTGGTGCCCACTTTTCCGGATCATGCTTTAGCCGTAGGCCATCACCAGCAGGAATCCGGCCAGCAGCATGCGGTAGAGCACGAACGGGAAGAAGCTCATCCGCTTGACGATCGCCATCAGGAACACGATCGAGGCGAAGGCCGACACGAATGTGAGCGCCGCCGCCAGCATGGCGTCGCTGGAAATGCCCTGGCCGCTTTCCATCGCGTCGAAGGTGGTGAGCAGTCCCGCGCCGGCGATGGCCGGAATGCCGAGCACGAAGGAGAAGCGCGCCGCCTCGTCCCGCCGGAAGCCGAGGAAGCGCGCCGCCGTCATGGTGATGCCGGAACGGCTGGTGCCGGGGATCAGCGCCAGCGCCTGCGCCGCGCCGATGATCATGGCCGACCTGAAGGTGATCGAGTCGACCGTGCGCTTCTGCACGCCATGCATGTCCGCCACCATCAGCAGCACGCCGAAGATCAGCGCGTTCCACGCCACCACCTCGATGCCGCGGATGCGGTCGAGAATGCCGGTCTCCTTGAGGATGAGCCCGAATACGACCGCCGGCACGGTGGCCGCGCCCACATAGGCGGCAAGCTTCGCCTCCCGCGTCCATTTGCGCTTGAGGATGTGCACCGCCCCGCGCAGCATGGCCAGCACGTCGCGCCAGAAATAGACGATGATGGCCGCCAGCGAACCCACATGCACCATCACGTCGGTGATCAGGCCCTGGTCCTGCCAGGTGGTGAAGGCGGGAATGAGGATCAGGTGTCCGGAAGAGGAGATCGGCAGGAATTCCGTGATTCCCTGCACCAGAGCCAGAACGATGATCTGTTCAAGCGGCATCCTGACCTCCCTGGTGCCTTTTCCGTTATACCGGAAATGAGTGCCGCCGCTTGCCGCTGACCGTCGCTGGTTCTATACCGGACGCGACCTTGGCCGCGAAAGTGTGAATTTGTTGTGACCCCGGGAACCCGCTTCGCCGATGCCAACCCTGATCCATTATCCGCTCTGCCCGTTTTCCCGCTCCATCCGCCTGGCGCTCGCCGAATGCGGATATGACGTGGTGCTGCAGGAACAGCGCCCCTGGGCCTGGGACGAGACGCTGCTGCACGCCAACCCGGCGGCCGGCCTGCCCATGCTGAAGGAGGAAGGCGGCGCCATGATCTCCGGCGTCTACGCCGTTTCGGAATACCTGTCGGAAAAGGGCGTGGAGGAGGAAGACCCGCGCGCCTTCTCCTTCTTTCCCGGCGCCGCGGCGGAGCGCGGCGAGGTGCGCCGCCTGGTGGACTGGTTCCACCGCAAGTTCAACGCCGAGGTGAGCGTCTACCTGCTGGGCGAGAAGCTCCACCGCCGCTTCGATCCGGCCATCGGCGGCTCGCCCGACATGGAGACCGTGCGCGCCGGCCAGTCGAACCTGCGCTATCACCTCACCTATATCGAGCATCTGGTGGCCGAGCGGAACTGGCTGGCGGGCGAGCATCTCAGCTTCGCCGACCTCGCCGCCGCCGCCCATGTCTCGTGCATCGACTATCTGGGCGACGTGCCCTGGTCCTCCGCCGGCAGCGCCCGCGACTGGTATGCCCGCATCAAGTCGCGCCCCTCCTTCCGCACCCTGCTCGGCGACGCCGTTCCCGGCCTTTCGCCCCCGCCCGCATATGCGGACCCGGACTTCTGAGCCGGCCGCCGGCCGCGGGTCCCGCGCGGGATTGCGCGAGCGTATCCGGGCCCGGGCCCGCGACGCGGGTTTCGACGTGGTGCGGTTCACCGTCCCCGGCGCGATACCCGAGGCGTCCGGGCGATTGCGGGAATTTCTCGAACGCGGCCGTCACGGCGACATGGACTGGATGCGGGCGACCGGCGACCGCCGCGCCGACCCGGCGGCGCTGTGGCCGCAGGCCCGCTCGGTCGTCGTGCTGGGCATGAACTACGGCCCGGCGTCCGACCCGATGGAACTTCTGGCGCGGAAATCCCGCGGCGCCATCTCCGTCTATGCCCGGGGACGCGACTACCATGACGTGGTCAAGGGCCGGCTCAAGCAGGTGGCCGGGTGGCTCCATTCGAGCGAGGGCGCCGAAGTGAAGGTGTTCGTGGACACCGCCCCCGTCATGGAGAAGCCCCTGGCCGAGGCCGCCGGTCTCGGCTGGCAGGGCAAGCACACCAACCTCGTCTCCCGCGATTTCGGGTCATGGCTGTTCCTCGGCAGCATCTTCACCACCGCCGCCATCGAGCCCGACTTGCTGCACGCCGACTTTTGCGGCGAATGCACCCGCTGCCTCGAGGTCTGCCCGACCCGCGCCTTCCCCGCGCCCTACCAGCTCGACGCCCGCCGCTGCATCTCTTATCTCACCATTGAGCATAAGGGGCACATCGCGCCGGAATTCCGCGCGCCCATGGGCAACCGTGTGTTCGGCTGCGACGACTGCCTCGCCGTGTGCCCCTGGAACAAGTTCGCGCGCACCGCAAGCGAGGCGAAGCTCGCCGCCCGC
>JBFWSL010000056.1:0-14951 GCA_050248375.1 Hyphomicrobiales bacterium
CTGGCGCTGTCCGACGTCCCCACGGAAGTCCGTTCCGAGGTCATGCGGCTGATGAGCGAGGTGGACGCGCTCAAGGCCGAACTCAGCCAAGCGCGGGAGCGGGTGCACGAGCTGGAGACCATGGCGGACGAGGATCCGCTGCTGCCCATGCTCAACCGGCGCGGCTTCGTGCGGGAGCTGGAACGGGTGCTCGCCTACATGAAGCGCCATGGGACGGTGGACAGCCTGATTTACTGCGATCTCAACGACTTCAAATCGATCAACGACACGCATGGGCATGCCGCGGGCGACGCCGCGCTGCAACGGGTGGCGGAGCTTCTCATCCAGCATTTGCGCCGGTCCGACATCGTCGGGCGGCTGGGCGGCGACGAGTTCGCCATCGTGCTGAGGCAGGCGGATGCCGCCGCGGCGCAGCGCAAGGCGGCGCAACTTGCCGAGGCGCTGAGGGCCGACAGATTCGTGCACGGGGGCGTGGAGTTGCCGCTGGCGATGACCGCCGGAGTGACGCAGCTTGAGCGGGAGGATACCGTCGAGTCGGCGCTGGAGCGCGCGGACAGCCAGATGTATGTCCGCAAGCAGACACGGAAACGCTAGCGCATCATCCGGCCAAGTGGAATCGCTTGGCCGGTAAGATGATGCGCCAAGTCAAGAGCTTGAGCATGATCCGGCCCCTTGTCGAGCACGGATCCCGGTTCAAGAAATCTTGTTCAGGCGATGATGTCGGGCAGAAGCAGATCTTCGATTCGCGCGATCTCGTCCTTCAGGCAAAGCTTCTGCTTTTTCAATCGCTTGAGGCGCAACTGATCGGCGCGGCCGGAGTCCTCCAGCGCATCGATTGCGCTGTCCAGGTCCCGGTGCTCCTGCTTGAGCCTGGCCAGCGTTTCGCGGAGCGTACGCTCCTCTTCCTCATCCATCCGCCGCCCCCGCGCGCGAAATCAGGAATAGCCTCAGGGCCTTGAGTATCGCGGTCGCGGAACGGACAGGCAAGGCCGCCCGTGGTTCCGTCCGCACCGGGCCGAGGTTATACCCCGGCCGGTTAGACAATCGACAACAGATTTGCGACAATGGGAATTCCAACGACCGGAAACGGAGGTGACCATGGCGTTTGACGCACATCTCGTTGAGTTGACGGATCGGCATCGTGCGTTGGAAAGGAAGATCGAAGCGGAAAGGGCAAGGCCACTCGCCGATGCGCTGAAGATCTCTGAATGGAAAAAGCAGAAATTGCGGCTCAAGGAACAGATGGAGCGGTTGCGGGACGGTCCCCACTAGCTCCGGTTCTCACGCCATCGGATCTGTAAAGCGCCGCGGGGAAGCCCGCGGCGTTTTGCGTCCCGCCGCCGTGCCTCAGGCGAGCGCGTCGGCGACGGCCTTGCCCGCGGTGACGGTGTCCGCCTTTCCGCCAAGGTCGCGGGTGCGCAGTTTCTCCTCGGCCAGGGCCGTCTCGATGGCCTTGAGGATGGCTGCGGCGGCCTTGGCCTCTCCCAGGTGCTCCAGCATCATGGCGGCGGCCCAGATCTGGCCGACGGGATTGCACACGCCCTTGCCCGCGATATCGGGAGCCGAGCCGTGCACCGGCTCGAACAGGGAGGGGAACTTGCGTTCCGGGTTGATGTTGCCGGCGGCGGCGATGCCGATGGTGCCGGTGCAGGCGGGGCCGAGATCCGAGAGGATATCGCCGAACAGGTTGGAGGCGACCACCACGTCGAACAGGTCCGGGCTCAGCACGAAGCGGGCGGCCAGGATGTCGATGTGATACTGGTCCTGGCGAACGTCGGGGTATTGCTTCGCCATTTCCGCCACGCGCTCGTCCCAGTAGGGCATGGTGATGGCGATGCCGTTGGACTTGGTGGCGGAGGTCAGGTGCTTCTTGGGCCGGGCCTTGGCCAGATCGAAGGCGTAGCGCAGGACGCGGTCGACGCCGTGGCGGGTCATCACGGTTTCCTGCACGCAGAATTCACGGTCGGTGCCCTGGAAGATGCGGCCGCCGATGGAGGAATACTCCCCTTCCGTGTTCTCGCGCACCACGAGAAAGTCGATGTCGCCGGGCTTGCGGCCGGCGAGCGGGCAGGGGACGCCCGGGAACAGGCGCACGGGCCGCAGGTTCACATACTGGTCGAAGTCCCGGCGGAAGGGGATCAGCGAGCCCCACAGGGAGATGTGGTCCGGCACTTTCTCGGGCCAGCCGACGGCGCCGAAGAAGATGGCGTCATGGGAGCCGATCTGGTCCTTCCAGTCATCGGGCATCATCTGCCCGTGCTTCAGGTAGTAGTCGCAGGAAGCGAAGTCGAACTCGTCGAAGCGCAGGTCGAGGCCGAATCGCCTGGCGGCGGCCTCGAGCACGCGCACGCCCTCCGGCACCGTCTCCTTGCCGATCCCGTCACCGGGGATGATAGCTATGCGATAGGCGTTCGTCTTGCTGGGCATCGGCGCGTTTCCTATTATCTCAAGAGGTTATGTTGGCCCCGCTATGGCCAATCGCGCCGCTGGAGTCAATCGGGGCTCAGGGAACAGGTCATGGTCGGGACATGTTAACCCTTCGCTGACTATAGTCCGGCTTCCGGTCCGTATCGCGTAGGACGGCCCATCTGTCGAAACCGGAGTGTTCGTTATGTTGTATTCGCGTAAGCGCGGCCGGAACGGCCTGCGTTCCTTCTGCATCGCCGGCCTTGGCCTGCTCCTCCTCTCCGGTGCGTCCCAGGACGCCCTTGCCGGTCCCCTGCGCTTCCTGTTCGGCGGCGGGGGCGGCGGCGGCCAGGCCTATGTGAACGGATATCCGAACGGCCAGTACCGCCGGGGCCTCGAAGACGCCGTCAGCAGGCAGACCGTTCCCTTCACCACGCGCCATGCGCCGGGAACGGTGGTGGTCAGCTTCACCGACCGCCGCCTCTATTACGTGACCCAGCCGGGCATGGCGCTGAGCTATCTGATCGGCGTTCCCGCCGGTGACGCGCGCTGGTCCGGCGTGCTGCACGTGTCCCACAAGAAGGTCAATCCGCCGTGGACGCCGACGCCGGACATGCGTAGGGAAAATCCGGAGTTGCCGCCCCATGTGCCCGGCGGCGATCCGAAGAACCCGCTCGGGGTGCGCGCGCTCTATCTCGGCAACACGCTCTACCGCATCCATGGCACGGACGCGCCGTGGACGGTGGGCGCGGAAGTCACCCACGGCTGCATCCGTCTCTACAATAATGACGTGATCGACCTGTACCAGCGCGTTCCGGTCGGCGCGAAGGTGGTCATCACCTGGGATTCCTTCCAGAGCGTCGCGTCGGGCCCGCTGCACCAGTCGCCCGTGCCGCATGCTCCGGGGACCCGCATGAGTGAGGGTCCGGGCGCCTGGCCGGGTGTCCGCTAGGGCCTGCCGAGGGATGAAGGCGGAGTGGGCCGGGCGTGACCGGCGCCCGCTTTCGCGGCCGACAAGCCCTGCAACCCGGCGAAGGAAGGGCACGTCCTCGACAAGGACGGAAAGTGCGTGGCCAAAAAGAAGTAATTCTTCTTCTTCAGGTCTGAACATGCGGGCGGCGGCTCCGGAACGGGGCCGCCGCTTCGTCATTTCCGGGACGGGCCCCGAACGGCTAGCATCGGCGCAGGGACACACAGCTTCCGGAGTACGGATGCCCTCAGCGATCCGCGTTTTCCTTTTTGCGGCACTGGCCGTCCTCGCGGGCGCGGGCGGCGCGGCAACCGTCCATGCTCACGAATTGCGGCCGGCGTTGTTCACGCTGACGCTGCCCGAGCCGGGGAAATTCCGGATTGCCGCGCAGGTCAATCTCGAAGCCGAGCTGGCCGGCATCGGACCGCAGCATTCCGACAGCAACGACGCGCCGGAGGCGGCGCTCTACAATTCCCTGCGCGCGCTTGGTCCTGAGGAGCTGGAAGCGAAGTTCCGCTCGGGCGCGCGGGTCTGGCTCGACAGCTTCGAACTGCTGTTCGACGGACAGCGGGTGGTGCCGGAGATCACCTTCGTGGGCATCGCGCCACCCGGCGATGTCTCGCTGGCGCGCATATCGCTCGTGCGCATGGCGGGCGAGGTGCCGCAAGGCGCGAAATCGGTCGTGCTCCGGCTGCCGCCGGGATTCGGCGACAGCGTGTTCCAGTTGCGCCGGGAGGACGGCGATACCCGCATGTCCTGGGTCAACGACGGCGCGGAAAGCGAGCCGCTGTTCCTCGCAGGCCCGCCGCCGCCAAAGGGGGTTCTCGAACTGATCGCGGACTATGCGGCGATCGGCTTCGCGCACATCCTGCCGAAGGGGCCGGACCACATCCTGTTCGTGCTCGGCCTTTATCTGCTTAGCACCCGCTGGCAGCCGCTGCTGGTGCAGGTCACCGCCTTCACGGTGGCCCACTCGATCACCCTGGCGCTCGGCGTCTACGGTGTGTTCCGCCTGCCCTCCGGGGTGGTGGAGCCGCTGATCGCGTTGTCCATCGCCTATGTGGCTTTCGAGAACATGGCGACCTCGAAGCTGAGTCCCTGGCGGCCCTTCGTGGTGTTCGGCTTCGGGTTGCTGCACGGGCTGGGCTTCGCCGGCGTGCTGGAGGAGATCGGCCTGCCGCAGGGCCATTTCCTGCCTGCATTGGCGGGCTTCAACATCGGGGTGGAACTCGGCCAACTGGCCGTCATCGCCATCGCGTGGCTGGCGGTGGGGCTGTGGTTCGGCGCCAGGCCCTGGTACCGCACCCGCGTCGTGCTGCCCTGTTCGGCGGTCATCGCCGCTATCGCGCTCTACTGGACGGCGGAGCGGATTCTTGCCGCCTGAAGCGGATTTCTCATGATTAACGGTCGGCTAACGGCATACACCATAGTCTTTGAAAAGACGCCGGGACGGCCGTTATTGCCCCCGAATCGCCAAATTTGGCGACATTTTCTGATATATCTACAGCATTCGGGATCAGAGGCGCGTCCGCTCGGCAAAGACGAGTGGCCGATGAACGGCCACAAGAACTACGGGTACCGTGTGCGGGCAGCGCAGCGGGTCGAGGGATCGAGGGAATGTTGCGACCACTCGCAGCGACTTTCGCCATGGCCGGGGCGTTCGCCGCCGGCTATCTCCTCGGGCCTGTCCCCGATGCCGGCGACGTTACCGGCACCGTGCAGATCGCCCTCGCCGAGCCGCCGGGCCAGGTCTCCATCCACTACAAGCACGTGCCTTCCGTGGTGATCCGGGTGAAGCCCACTGTCACCATACCTCCCGGGCCGCTGCCCACGGGGCCGTTGCCGCTGGAGCCGGTGGCCCCGCTGGCGCTGCCCGCGCCTGAGCCCGCCGTGAAGCCCGCCCCCACGGTGGCGGAGAAGCCGCCTGCCGCGCCGGCAAGACCGGCCGACACGGAGGTACCCGCGCCATTGCCGCAGGTCGCGGACGGACCGCGCGGCCAGGTGCGGCCGGTGATGCCGATCGCCCGCAGCCAGACCAGGCTCGTCTCCTTCGCCTCGGCGCCTTTCCCCTATAACGGGGTCAACCCGCGCACCAAGGCGCCTTTCCTCAATGTGCGCGACAGCGGGCGGCTGGGCCACCGCACCTTCAGCGGGCGGGTGTACTGGGCCGACAGCACTTACAGCGACAACCGGGTGCTGCTGCATGTGCCGCGCGGTTTCGACACCCACCGTCCGGGCGTGATCGTGATGTTCTTCCACGGCCATGGCGCCACGCTGGAGCGCGACGTGCTGGCGCGGCAGCGGGTGCCCGAGCAGATCACGGAGTCCGGCCTGAACGCTGTGCTGGTGGCGCCGCAATTCGCGGTGGACGCCCGCGACTCCAGCGCCGGCAACCTGTGGACGGCGCAAGGCTTCCGCAGCTTCCTCGACGAGGCGGCCGACAAGCTGACCCAGTTGCACGGAGATCCCTCCGCCCGCCGCGTCTTCTCCACCATGCCGGTGGTGCTCGTGGGCTACAGCGGGGGCTATGTGCCGACGGCGGCGGTGCTCTCCAGCGGAGTCGCGAGCAACCGCATCAAGGGCGCGGTGCTGCTCGACGGTCTCTATGGCGAGATCGCCACCTTCGCCCGCTGGATAGAGAAGACCAGGCACGGCTTCTTCCTGAGCGCCTATACGAATTCGACGCGGCGCGGCAACGGCGAACTGATGCGTATCCTGGCCGAGCGCAACGTCGAATATGCCAAGGCGCTGAAGGGCCGGGTGCGCGCGGGTTCCGTGACGTTCATCGAGGCGGAATTCGGCCACCGGGACTATGTCACGCGCGCATGGGCGGAAAGCCCCATCGCCGACCTTCTGAAGCGGATGACCGGTGTTGCGCCGCGGGCGCGCATGGACCTGTCGGCTTCGCTCGGGACCCCGCCGATGCCTTGAATTCAGGCAAGTTTTCGACCTTGGCCGTACTTGCCACTGCTGCGATCGAAAACTAACGTGGCTGCTTCCGCACCGGCGCAAGCATCCGGTTCCACTCCATCCGGCAAGAAGAGGGAAGGACGTCACTCGTGTTCACACGCCCAATGACAACCGGTCTGGCCGCGCTCCTCGCGGGTCTCATGCTCGCCGCCGCCGCGCCGCTGCGCGCCGACACGCCCACAGTCGACAACACCGCGCGCTTCCTCGCCGGCATCCAGCCCGAGGCGGATTCGGTGATGGAGCCATACGCCAGGGAAGCGGCCTGGAAACGCCATGCGCGCGCGCTGGACCAGTCCTGGGCACGCATCGAAAAGGCGCAACTCGCCAAGATTCGCGCGTGGTCCAGGAAGAACCTGCCGGACAGCCGGGATTTCATGCTCTACATGTTCTCCGGTCCCGATTTTCTTTACGCGGACGCCTTCTATCCGAATGCCTCGACCTACATTCTGGTTGGACTGGAGCCGGTCGGGCCGATCCCGGACCTGGCGCGGATGTCGGCGGGGGGCCGCGCCGCCGCGTTGCAGGAGCTGAACGCCTCGCTCTACACGGTGCTGCAGTACAGCTTCTTCATCACCAAGGACATGAAGGCGAAGCTGCGCACCGGGCAGCTCGTGGGCACCATACCGGTGCTCTATGCCTTCATGGCACGGGCCGGGAAGACGCTGGAGGATGTGACGCTGGTCAGCCTCAACGACGACGGCACGGTGACGCCAAGCGAGGGCTCGACGGCCAAGGGCAGTGCACCGGGCGTCAGGATCGTGTTCTCGGACGAGGGCGCGAAAAAGAAGACCCTCTACTATTTCAGCACGGACCTCTCCAATGGCGGACTTAAGGCGAGCGGCCTGCTCAAGTTCTGCGACACCCTCGGGCCCGCCGACAGCCTGATCAAGAGCGCGTCCTACCTGCTGCACTCGGGCAATTTCTCCACCGCGCGCGATTACCTGCTGGAGAAGAGCGTTGCGCTGATCCAGGACGATTCCGGCGTCCCCTTGCGTCATTTCGACCGCAAGGCGTGGGACCTGCATCCGTTCGGCCGCTATGCCGGGCCGATCTCGATCTTCTCGGGCCGCTACCAGAACGACATGGCGCAGTTGTTCAATCGCGGCAAGGCGACGCCCATCGACTTTGGCATCGGCTACCGCTGGCGCACGCACGAGACCAACGTGCTGCTGGCCAAGAACCGCAAGCTGATCGCGGCCATCGAGGAAGAGAAAGCGGCGGCGGAAAAGGCCGAGGCCGAGAGGGCCGCGGCGGAGAAGGCAGCGGCCGAGAAAGCCGCCGCGGAGAAGGCCGAGGCCGAGAGGGCGGCGGCCGAGAAGCTGGCGGAGGAAAGAGCCGCGGCGGAAAAGCTGGCCCGGGAGAAGGAAGCCATCGAGAAGGCGACGGCCCAGGAGGCGAAACCGGACGCGCCAGCCGCGACACCGGAAGTCACCGGCGCGACGGAGGAGAAAAAGCCGGAGTAGTCCTGCTCAGGGCGCCCGTCCCTCGCGGGGCCTGTATCGCGGCAATTGCCAGCCGCGGGCGATGGCGCCGGCGCGCAGGGCGAAGCCGGCGGCGATGCCGGCCAGAACCGCCCATATGAGGTCGAGACCGGCGGCAATCGCGGCGAGATAGACCACGGCCGCCGCCAGCGCGGCGGTGGCGTAAAGCTCCTGCTTCAGGATCAGCGGCTGCTCCTGGCTGATGAGGTCGCGGATCATGCCGCCGAAGGTGGCGGTCATGACGCCGAGCGCGGCGGCGGTGACATAGCCGGCCTTCTGGGACAGCGCGATATGGGCGCCGAGCACGCCGTAGGCGGCAAGGCCCAATGCATCCAGCCATAGCAGGACGACATAGCGCCGCTGCACGAAATGCGCGGTGAAATACACCAGAACGGCAATGGTCAGACATACGGCGAGATAGGTCTCGTCCGCGATCCAGAACACGGGCCGCGCCAGCAGCAGGTCGCGCAGCGTGCCGCCGCCGACGCCGGTGACGGTGGCCAGCAGGGCGAAGCCGATGATGTCCATCTGCTTGCGGCTGGCCACCAGCGCGCCCGTGGTAGCGAAGACGGCGACGCCGAGGATGTCCAGCAGGTAGACGGGCAATGTGGGCATGGCTTCCCCCGGCGGCCCCTGCGCCCTCGCTGGCCGCCCCGGCTGTTTATCCGCTGTTCCTGAGGCCCGCCGCAATACCGTTTATGGTGAGCTGGATGCCCCGGAAGATCTTGGGATCCTCGCTTTGCTTGCCGCGCAGCAGGCGCAGCATCTCCACCTGGATATGGTTGAGGGGGTCGAGGTAGGGGAAGCGGTTGCGGATGGAACGGTCGAGCAACGGATTGCTCTCCAGCAGCCGGGTCTGGCCGGTGATGGTGGAAAGCGCCTGCACGGTGCCGCGCCACTCGCTGACGATGCGGCCGAAGATGTTCCGCCTCAGCTTTTCGTCGGGCACGAGGTCGGCATAGCGGCGGGCGATGGCGAGGCTGCTCTTGGCGAGCACCATGTCCATGTTGGAAAGCTGGGCGCGGAAGAACTGCCACTCCCGGTGCATCTCCTGCAGGCGCGCCAGGCCGTCTTCGGGGTGCGTCTTCAGCCAGTCCTCCACGGCGCTGCCGAAACCGTACCAGCCCGGCAGCATGAGCCGGCATTGCGACCAACTGAACACCCAGGGAATGGCGCGCAGGTCCTCGATGCGTCCCCTGGCCTTCCGGGACGCGGGACGCGAGCCGATGTTCAGGGTGGCGATCTCGTCGATGACGGTGGAGGCGCGGAAATAGGCCTCGAAGCCCTCGGTTTCGTAGACGAGGCCGCGATAGGCGCCGAAGGCCGTGGCCGAGAGCGCTTCCATCGTCTCGATGTAGCTCGCGCGGGGGCGGCCCTCGCGCGGACTGAGCAGGGAGGCGTCGAAGGTGGCGGCGGCGAGAATCTCCAGGTTGCGGCGGCCGAGGAACGGGTTGGTGTATTTGGAGGAGATGATCTCGCCCTGCTCGGTGATGCGGATCTGGCCGTCCACGGCGCCGGGCGGCTGGGCGAGGATGGCGTCGTAGCTCGGTCCGCCGCCACGGCCCACGGTGCCGCCGCGGCCGTGGAACAGGCGCAGGCGCAGGCCATGCCGCCGGAACAGGTCGATCAGCCCGGTCTCGGCCTTGTAGATCTCCCAGCCCGAGGTGACATAGCCGCCGTCCTTGTTGCTGTCGGAATAGCCGAGCATCACCTCCTGGACGTTGCCGAGGCTTTCCAGCAGCCGCCGGTATCCGGGAATGCCGAACAGGCGGTCCATGATGGCCGTGCAGTTGCGCAGGTCGCCGATGGTCTCGAACAGCGGCACGATGTTGACCGCGCTTTGGCCCTCCGGCGTGACCAGGCCGGCCTCCTTCAGCAGCACCGCAAGCTCGAGGATGTCGGAGACCGAGGCGGTGTTGGAGATGATTGCGGTGGGGATGCTGCGCGGGCCGGTGGCGCGATGCGCCTCGGCCGCCGCATGGAAGATGGCCAGCTCCGAGCGCGTCTCCTCGGAATAGTCCCAGTTGGGCCGGACAAGGGGGCGGGCGTTGGCCAGCTCCTTCACCAGCAGCGCCACGCGCTCTTCCTCGGCGAGCTTTTCATAGTCGAGGCGGGGGTCGACGGCTGCGAACAGCTCCGCGACAGTGCGGCCGTGCACGGCCGAGTTCTGGCGCATGTCGAGGCTGGCCAGATGGAAGCCGAAGCAGTCCACGGCGCGAATGAGATGGCGCAGCCGGCCGCGGGCCAGCACCTCCGAGCCGTGCGCGGCGAGGGAATCGCGGATGGTCTGCAGGTCGGCGAGCAGTTCCCGCGGCGCGCGGTAGACGTCCCGCGACGCGGCGGCGCTTCGCACGGCCTCGCCCTGCTGGAAGCGGGCAAGGGTCGCGGCCAGCTTGTCGCGGATGGCGGCGGCGGCGAGACGGTAGGCCTCGCCCTGGCGGTGGGGGGACTCGTCGCTGGATGCGTCCGCCAGCCTGGCGAGATCTGGAGACACCTTCACGATCGCCGTGGAGAGGGACAACTCGTTCCTCAGCGCGGCCAACTCGTCCAGATAGAAATTGAGCGCCCGCTCGCGGTGCATGGCCAGCGTGGCATTCAGCACCTCGGCCGTGACGAAGGGATTGCCGTCGCGGTCGGCGCCTATCCAGGAGCCCATGCGCAGGAAGGACTCAACGCGGCAGGCCCCGCCGCCGTTGTATTGCGCCAGCCTGTCCTCGAGCTGGGCATAGAAGCGTGGCAGTTCCCGCAGGAAGGTATAGTCGTAATAGGAGAGCCCGTTCTCCACCTCGTCGCGCACGGTCAGCCGGGTGGTGCGCACGAGCCGGGTCTGCCACAGCGTCATGACGGCGCGCAGCAGGCGGTCCTCGATCTCGGCGCGCTCCTCCGGCGTCCAGCTTTCCCGCTCGCGCAGGTCGAGCAGGCCCGCCACCTCCATCTCCCAGTGCATGGTGCTGCGGCGGCGGACTTCGGTCGGGTGGGCGGTGAGCACGGGGCCGACGAGCGCGCCGTCGAAGAACCGTTCCAGCTCGGACGCGGCGATGCCGGCCCTGGCGGCGAGGGCCAGTGAATATTCCATGGTGCCGGGACGGGCGGGCGAACCCATGCGCTCGTGATGGCGGGTGCGGCGGATGTGGTGCTGGTCCTCGGCGATGTTGGCGAGGTGGGAAAAGTAGCTGAAGGCGCGGATGACCTGTACCGCCTGCTCCGGCGACAGCGCGCGCAGGATCGCCTCCAGCTCCTGCTTGGCGGGCTCGTCGTCGTCGCGGTGATAGCGGATGGAGGTCTGACGGATGGTCTCGACGATGTCGAAGACCGCCTGACCCTCCTGGTCGCGCACGGTGTCGCCCAGCAGGCGGCCGAGCAGGCGGATGTCCTCGCGCAGCGGTTCGTCCTTTTCGCGGGCATCGCTCGCCGCGGCGGAGGGGGATTGCAGGTTCATGGGCGAATTCGGGCGGAGGGTGTGGCCATGGGCGGACCATAGCCCTTTGCATCCGGGCGGCAAGGGCGAGGCGGTGCCCGAAGCCGTTAACCCTTCGTTAAGCATGTGCACCCCATAACCACAACCATAGGTTGTTATAACTCAACCCAGTGTTGCGTCGTCTCGAAACAGGGAGGCCCGCAATGATTATGAATTTCCTCAAGGATTGCCAGAGCAGGCTGTCGCGGCGGCTGCCGGACGCGCTGGCCACCGATCGTTCAACGCGTGAGGTGGTGCCCGCTGTTTGCCCGATGATCACACTGATCGCCCGCGACGTGATCGCAGATTGCGCTGTCTCGACAGCGGGGGCGGCGATCATCATGGGCGAAGCCCGGGGAGACATCGAGGGCTCTTGGGTTGAGGTGGACGCCGGCGCCCGGGTTGACGGCGACATCCGCGCCGACCACGCGGTCATCCATGGAGAGATTGCCGGCAGCGTTCGGGCGCACAACATCGCGCTCGGACCGTCGGCCGGGGTCGCCGGCGACGTGCTCGCGGACCGGCTGGACGTCTCGCCACAGGCGCGGGTCGGCGGGCGCTCGATGCCCTCGATCCGGCTGACCCCGGGGCTGAGGCGTGAGCTGCGTCGCATCGCCAGCTCTCCTTGCGCGGCGGCGCGGTGCGATCCGGCGGCGCTTGAGATCCTGCGGCTGGAGGGGCTGACCTTCGAACGGGGCGCCCAGGTGTTCGTCTCGATCCACGGGCATCTGGAACTGAGCCGCCACTGGAAGCGGTTGATGGGCCTCTATCCGGAGCGGACCGCGCGGGTTCATCTGGCGGCGGCCCGCCCGTCGCAGGTGGCGGCGTTGCGGCGGGCGCTTGCGCGGTTCTCCGGTGGCCTGTCGGTGATCGCCGACGATGTACAACTCGGGTGCGACCTCGTCACCGCCGGGCATGTGCAGGTGCATGGCAATGTGGACGGTGACATCCGCGCCGCCACGGTCACGTTGGGCGATGCCGCGCGGATCGCGGGATCGGTGCGGGCGGAGCGGGTGCGCATCGCGGGACATGTGACAGGGGCGGTCACCGCCGACAGGGTGCTGTTGCTGACCACCGCGCGGGTGGACGGCGAGGTGAATTTCGGCGCCATGGAGGCGAGGGGCGGCGCCAGATACGAGTCCGGCCGCCAGATCCCGCAATGCCGCATGCAGATGCAGGAAGCCGCCTGATCGCGCTCAGGCTATCGAGATCGTCTTGTGGTTGACGAATTCGCGGATGCCGAGGCGCGACAGCTCGCGCCCGTAGCCGGAATTCCTGACGCCGCCGAAAGGCAGGCGCGGATCCGAGGCCACGATGGAATTGACGAAGGTGGCGCCGGCTTCGATCTCATTGGCGGCGCGCTCCATCTCCGACTTGTCGGAGGTCCAGATGGCGGAGCCGAGGCCGAGGCTGGTGGCGTTGGCGACGCCGACAGCTTCGTCGAGGCTGGATACACGGAACAGCAGCGCCACGGGCCCGAAGACTTCCTCGGTGTATGCGGGCGCGTTCTCCGGAATGTCCTCCAGTACGCCCGGCCGGTAGAACCAGCCCTTGCCCTTGATCTTCTCCGCGCCGGTCAGCCGCCTGGCCCCCGCCTTCACGGACTGGCGGACCTGCTTGTCCACGCCCTCGCGGATATCCTCCAGCGCCAGCGGACCGATGTCGGTCGCGTCGTTCATGGGGTCGCCCACCCGGAGCGCCTCGAACTTTTGCACCATGGCGTCACGGAACGCGTCATACAGCTCCTCGTGGACGATGAAGCGCTTGGCGGCGATGCAGGACTGGCCGTTGTTGATGTTGCGCGCCTTCACCGCGGCGTCGATGGCGGCGTCGCGGTTGGCGGACGGCATGACGATGAAAGCGTCGCTGCCGCCGAGTTCCAGCACGGTCTTCTTGATCATCTGGCCGGCGGTCTCGGCGACTGCGGAGCCCGCGCCTTCCGAGCCGGTGACGGTGGCGGCGCGCACGCGCTCGTCCTTGAGCACGCGGTCCACGGCCTTCGACCCGATGAGCAGGGTGCGGAAGACACCCTCCATGAAGCCCGCGCGCTTGAAGATGTCCTCGATGGCGAGCGCGCAGCGCGGCACGTTGGAGGCGTGCTTCAGCAGCGCCGTGTTCCCGGCCATCAGGGCGGGCGCGGCGAAGCGGAAGACCTGCCAGAAGGGGAAGTTCCATGGCATGACGGCGAGCACGGGACCGACAGGCAGATGGCGCACGAAGCTGCGGCTGGCGTCGCTGTCGATCTCCTCGTCGGCGAGGAAGCGCTCGGCATTCTCCGCGTAATAGCGGCAGACCCAGGCGCATTTCTCCGCTTCCGCCACCGCCGCGGCGATAGGCTTGCCCATTTCCTCGACCATCATGCGGCCGAAGTCCCGCTTTTCCGCCTCGAGAATGCCGGCGGCGCTGTTCATGCACTCCGCGCGCCGCGCGAACGGCAGGCCGGCATGGTCCGCGAAGACGGAGGCGCACTGATCGATGGCCGCCTCGATCCCGGCATTGGACAGCGGTTTGAACTCCTCGAGGATTTCCCCGGTGGCGGGATTCTGGCTTCTGATCGGCATGGTCGCCTCCCTCGCGCCGCCAGTTGCGCAAGGGCGGCTATCTAGGCAACCGCCGAGCGGCCAGCCTGTGACGGGAGTAACGGGAATGTGAAGGTCAGAGCTCTACCGACTGTTGGAGCATCAAACCTCCTTCGCCATCTCGCGCAGCCTGAATTTCTGGATTTTGCCGGTTGAGGTCTTTGGTATCTCCGCGAAGACGAAATGGCGGGGGCATTTGTAGCGGGCCAGCCGCTCGCGGCACCACACGTTCAGTTCCTCGCAGGTGACCGACTTGCCGGGCCGCGTCTCGATGAAGGCGCAAGGGGTCTCGCCCCATTTCTCGTCCGGCCTGGCGACCACGGCCGCCGCGGCCACGGCCGGATGCTTGTAGAGCACGTCCTCCACCTCGATGGAGGAAATGTTCTCGCCGCCCGAGATGATGATGTCCTTGGACCGGTCCTTGAGCTGGATGTAGCCGTCGGGATGCATGACGCCGAGGTCGCCGGAGTGGAACCAGCCGCCCGAAAGCGACTCTTCCGTCGCCTTCTTGTTCTTCAGGTAGCCCTTCATGACGATGTTGCCGCGGAACATGACTTCGCCCAGCGTCTCGCCGTCGGCGGGAACGGGCTCCATGCTCTCCGGGTCCATCACGGTGAGGCCTTCCAGCGCGGCGTAGCGCACGCCCTGACGTGCCTTCTTCCCCGCCCGCGCGGCGGGGTCCAGCGCGTCCCACTCGGCCTTCCACTCGTTCACCACCGCGGGGCCGTAGGTCTCGGTGAGCCCGTAGACGTGGGTGACGTTGAAGCCGGCGTCGGCCATTCCCGCCAGCACGGATTCCGGCGGCGGCGCGGCGGCGGTGACGAACTGCACCACATGAGGCAGGGGGCGCTTTTCCTCCTCGGGCGCGTTCAGCAGCGTGGACATGACGATGGGAGCGCCGCACAGATGCGTGACCTTGTGGTCGGCGATGGCGTCGAACATGGCCCTGGCGCGCACCCAGCGCAGACAGACATGGGTGCCGCCGACCAGCGACAGGGTCCAGGGGAAGCACCAGCCGTTGCAGTGGAACATGGGTAGCGTCCACAGATAGACAGGATGCCTGGCCATGCCGGCGGCGACCACGTTGG
>JBFWSL010000057.1:0-14836 GCA_050248375.1 Hyphomicrobiales bacterium
CGCCGGGGTGATGGGGTAGGAGCAGTAGATCACCTCTCGCTGCGACAGAACCGGGATCGCGGCGATGCCGAGCGCCATGGCCTGCGTGCCGGAGATGATGCGGCCCTTGCCGGTGCCCGCGGCCTCCGACACGCGGGCCATTTCCTCGTGTTCGGACAGTTCGGCGGTTTCGCCATAGGCATGGCCGGCCTTCAGAGCCAGCAGGTTGGCGTTGCGCACCTCGTCGTCATTGGCGAATTTCCGCTCCAGCAGTCCCGCCGTCAGCCCCATGTCGCGCCCGAACAGCCAGTAGACCAGTCCGAGCGCCCAGAAATTGCGGGCGCGCGAGGCGTGCTTGCGGCCGAGGTCGAGCGCGGCCAGCGCCTCCAGCGCGCGCCTGGTGATCGAGACCGTGACCAGCCGGTAGCCCGCCAGCGAACCATCCTCCAGCGGACTCTTTTCGATGCCCGCCTTCTTCAGGCCGCGCGCGTCGAAATGCGTGTCGTCCGCGATCAGCAGGCCGCCGGGCTTCAGATATTGCAGGTTGGTCTTCAGGGCCGCCGGGTTGAAGGCAACCAGCACGTCCGCCTCGTCGCCCGGCGTCAGCACCTCGCCGGGACCGAATTGAATCTGGAAGGCGGAAACGCCGAAGGTGGTGCCCGCCGGCGCGCGGATCTCGGCCGGGTAGTCGGGAAAGGTCATGAAGTCCGCGCCCGCGTCCGCCGTCGTGCGGGCGAACTCATGGCCGGCGAGTTGGATGCCGTCGCCGGAATCCCCCGCGAAGCGCACGACCAGGGTGCGCTGGCGGCTGGGGGTCGTTGTATCGAGCAAGGTAGCCATGGTGATGATCCGGTATCGCGTTGGGCCGCGGGCGAATATGCGTCTGCGGCCGGGCGGAAGGCAACGCGGCGCTTCCGCCGGAATTAAGTCTGTACCCGGCGCGGCCATCCGCCGCGCGCCTGTCCCGTTCTTCTGGACCGGTTCCCTGCGGATGTGAAGGGCCGGCCGGAAACTTTCGTGGTCAAAGGGTTACGGCGTCCCGCGAATGGCCAGGTCGGGGCGGTCGCGATAGCCGCGCTGGTAGGCGAGGGTGACCGCGTGCAGCGCCTGCCGCCAGGTTTCCAGCGGCTGCCGGCCGTCCGTCTCGAAGCTGTCGATGCCCACCCTGAGCATGAAAGCGGCCTGGTCGGCCAGCACGTTGCCGGTCGCCCTGATCTCGCCTTCGTAGCCGAACCGCCGGCGCAGCACCCGCGCCTGGGAATAGGCGCGCCCGTCCGTGAATACGGGGAACTGCACCGCCACCAGGTCCAGGAGCGGCAGCAGCGCGGCGATGTCTTCGGGGTCCGCGCTGTTCGGCAGCGCCACACCCGTGCGGCCGCTGCGGCGCGCGATGCTGTCCGCCTCCGGCTCGAGCCGGGCGAGCGGCAGGATCACGTCCCCTGCGTCTGGCAGGGGAGCCTCGTCCTCCAGCCGGACCCAGTCGTCGGCGACGATCTCGCCATTCCTAATGACCGGCATAGACGGCCTCCTTGAAGGGCTCCGCGCCCACCCGGCGGTAGGCGTCGAGGAAGGTCTCGCCGTCGTGGCGCAGCCCGATATAGGTGTCGATGATGGTCTCCACCGCGCCGGTCACGGTCTCGCTGGAGAAGCCGGGGCCGATGATCTCGCCGATGGAGGCCTTCTCGTCGCCCGAGCCGCCCAGCGTGATCTGGTAGTATTCCTCGCCCCGCTTCTCCAGGCCGAGGATGCCGATATGCCCGGCATGGTGATGGCCGCAGGCGTTTATGCATCCCGAGATCTTGATCTTCAGGTCGCCGATCTCCCGCTGCCGCGCCGGGTCGCCGAGCCGGCTGCTGATCTTCTGCGCGATGGGAATGGAGCGCGCCGTCGCCAGCGAACAGTAGTCGAGCCCCGGGCAGGAGATGATGTCCGTCACCAGCCCGATATTGGCGTTCGCCAGTTCCGCCGCCTTCAGCGCCTCCCAGACCGCGTGGACGTCGCGCTTGCGCACATGCGGCAGCACGAGGTTCTGCTCGTGGCTCACGCGGATTTCGTCCTTCGACCAGCGTTCCGCGATATCGGCCACCGCGCGCATCTGCGCCGAGGTGGCGTCGCCCGGAATGCCGCCGACGGGCTTGAGCGAGATGTTGACGATGGCGTGGCCGTCCGCACGATGGGGCGCCACGTTGCGCTCGGCCCACCGGGCGAAGCCGGCGTCCTCCTTGAGCGCCTTGTGATAGTTCAGGTCGCTCGCGTCGGGCAGGTCGTAGTCCGGCGGCGCGAAATAGGCCGCGATGCGCTCCAGCTCCTGCGGCGGCACGCTGATTTCGCCGCGTTCGATCTGTGCGAATTCCTCCTCCACCTGGCGGCGGAACTCCTCCGCGCCAAGCTCGTGTACCAGGATCTTCACCCGCGCCTTGTACTTGTTGTCGCGCCGCCCGTGCAGGTTGTAGACGCGCATGATCGCGTCGAGATAGGGCAGCAGGTCCGCCTTGCTCACCCAGTCCCGCACGGTCACCGCGATCATCGGCGTGCGGCCCATGCCTCCGCCGACCAGCACCTCGAATCCCGCCTCGCCCCCGGCATTGCGCACGATGCGCAGGCCGATGTCGTGATAGGCGACGGCGGCGCGGTCCTGCGGCGCGCCGGTCACCGCGATCTTGAACTTGCGCGGCAGGAAGGAGAATTCCGGATGCAGGCTCGACCATTGCCTGAGCAGCTCCGCATAGGGGCGGGGGTCCTCGATCTCGTCCGCCGCCACGCCCGCCCAATGGTCGGCGGTGACGTTGCGGATGCAGTTTCCGCTGGTCTGGATGGCGTGCATCTCCACCTCGGCCAGCCGGTCGAGGATGGCGGGCACGTCCACCAGCCTGGGCCAGTTGTACTGGATGTTCTGCCGGGTGGTGAAATGCCCGTAGCCCCTGTCGAAATCGTCGGCGATGCCGGCGAGCTGGCGCATCTGCCGCGACGACAGCGTGCCGTAGGGAATGGCCACCCGCAGCATGTAGGCGTGCAATTGCAGGTAGAGGCCGTTCATCAGCCTCAGCGGCCGGAACTCGTCCTCGCCCAGCTCGCCGCTGACCCTGCGGTTCACCTGGTCGCGGAACTGGTCCACACGCTGGCGCACGAAGGCGGCGTCGAATTCGTCGTATCTGTACATGGCTGTTCCGTCTCAGGCGGCGAGGGACGCCGCCGCTCTGTGGTCGGCGGTGACGCTCGGGCCGGCCAGCCGCCGCCTCTCGCGGTGCTCGACGGGAACCGGCGTTTCTCCGTCCAGTTCCACTTCGATCAGGTAGGGCGAGACCACCAGGTTCGCCTTCGCGGCCGTCGCGCCGAAGGTTTCCAGCAGTGCGGCTTCCTCCTCGTCGCGGGCGATCGCCGCGCGGCGCGCGTCGTCCTGCCACTCGCCGCCGGCGGTGTAGAACACCACCAGCCCGTCATCGAGGCGGTTGGCGGTCAGCAGCCGCGGTCCCTTGGGCTTCTTTGCCATGGCGCTACCCCGCGATCCGTACCGGCGCGGGCTGTTTCCGGCGCGGGAAGTCCGTGACCCTGGCGCGCGCGAAGCGCTCCACCCTGGCGGGCCTTTCCAGGCCCATTCCGGCCCAGTCGAGGCCCACATAGATCACCGAGGGCTGGCTGACGCCGCGCGCCTCCACCAGCGCCCCCAGGTCGTCCAGCGTCGTGGCGAAGCTGCGCTCGCCGGGCAGCGTGCCGTTCTCCACCAGAACCACCGGGGTAGAGCGGTCCATGCCCGCCTCGAGCAGCCGGGCGCGGATTTCGCCCGCCGCCCGCACGCCCATATAGACGGCGAAGGCCTGTCCGTCGCGCGCCAGCGCCGCCCAGTCGTGATCCAGGCTGCCGTCTGCGGTCGCGCCGGTCACCACCGAGAACTTGCGCACGCTGCCGCGGCTCGTCACCGGCAGGCCGACCGACGCCGCGCAGGCATGCGCCGCCGTGATCCCCGGCACCACCTCATGGGAGATGCCCGCGCGGGCGAGCGCGGCCATCTCCTCGCCGGCGCGGCCGAAGATGAACGGGTCGCCGCCCTTGAGCCGGGCGACGAACTTGCCCGCGCGCGCCTCGCGCACGAGGATGCGGTTGATCTCTTCCTGGCTGGCGGACGGGCCGCCGGGAATCTTGCCCACAGGGATGCGGGCCGCATCGCGGCGGGCGTATTCCAGCACGCGCGGATCGACCAGCCGGTCGATCACCAGCACGTCCGCCCGCTGCAGCCGCTGCTGGGCGCGCAGGGTGAGAAGGTCCGGGTCGCCGGGCCCGCAGCCGATCAGGGCCACATGGCCGGCCGCGCCCGCGCCCTGCCGCGCGGCGGCGATTTCCTGTTCGAGCACGCTGTCCGCGCCTGCTTCGTCGTTGGCGAGCAGCCGGGCGGCATAGGCGCCGCCGACGAGACGTTCCCAGAGCCGCCTGCGTTCGCCGGGATCCTTGACCTGCGCGGCGATCCTGTCGCGCAGGGAGCCGGCCCGGCTGGCCAGACCGCCAAGGCCCGCGGGAAGCTCCGCCTCCAGCCGCGCCTTGATCCGGCGCGCCAGCACGGGGGCCGCGCCCCCGGTGCCGATGGCTATGGTCACGGGATCGCGGTCCACGATGGCCGGCGTGAGGAAGTCGCACAGCTCCGGCATGTCCACCGCGTTGACCGGGATGCCGCGCTCCCGGGCGGCCTTCGCCACTTCCGCGTTCGTGGCCGGGTCCGCGGCCGTATGGATCAGCGCCGCGCCGTCCACGTCGCTGGCCTGGAACGGGCGGCGGGCGATGGTGATGCGGCCGAGCAACTCCTGGTCGGTGAATTCCTCATTCGCCCGCGGCGCGACGACGTCGATGCGGGCAGGGGTCTTCAGCAGCAGCCGCAGCTTCTGCGCCGCCTGCTCGCCGCCGCCCACGATGAGCGCCCGGCGGCCTTCCAGATCGAGATAGACAGGGTAGTGCTTCACGGGAAAAGGGTTCCGTTCCAATGGGTACGCCGGATACGCCGGCGGATTGCCGTTGGAGGCGAAAATAGTTTTCTAATCCGGTGGATTCAAATCGGTAAAAAGAGAAAATAATTCCGATTATGAATGAGTGTGGGAACTTAATTCCGGTTCTAATGGCCTCAAGCCGCGATGCTCCCTGTGCCGGAGGCCAAAACGGCAATCCCCGTCCTTATTTCACGCCCGGCATCACGGTCCTTGCACCGGGCAGCCCTGAGAGCCCTGAGGGCTCCGGTCATTGCCTGCGGAAAATCTTCACTCCGTCGGCCACCCGGTCGCTGGGATGCACCACCACCAGGTCGCCCTGGCCGATCCCGTCCAGGATCTCCGCGCTTTCCAGGTTGCGCTGGCCGATCTTCACCGGCGTCAGCACCGCGCGCCCTTCCACCAGGCGGAACACGGCCCAGTCCTGTTGATGGCGGAACAGCGCGCTGAGCGGAAGGCGCAGCGCGTCCTCCGATTCCCAGACTGTGATCCGCACGAACACGCGGAAGTCGTGGCCGAGCGCCTGGCGCTCCTCCCACGGGTCCAGCAGTTCGAGATGGACATACACCCGCTGCTCCTCGATGCCGAGCGCGGAGACCTTGGTGAACGCGGCGGGCTCGATCCGCGTCACGCGCGCCTTGAGGGTGTGCCCGCCCCATCCGTCGATGGCCGCCGCCGCGCCGGGTCTGACTTTCGTCGCGTCGCTGGAGAGCAGGTCCACCACGATCTCGATGCTGCGGGGATCGCCCGTCTCCAGCAGGGGCTCTCCCGCCTGCACGACCTGCTCGCTTTCCTTCAGCACCTTCAGCACCTGGCCGTCTATGGGCGCATGGAGCTGCACGCAGCAGGAACGGTCGTCGATCAGGGAGCTGGCGTGCTCGGGGCCGATCAGCCTCGCCCGCGCGCTGTCCAGCTCCCGCTCGCGCAGGTCCAGATTGGCCCTGGCCTGGACGAGCGCGGCCTTGCGCAGTTCCACGTCGAGCGCAGCCTTCTCCAGCGTCCGCTGGGAGATCGTGTCCCTCTGCGCCAGTTGCTCGGCGCGCTTCAGCTCGCTCTGCGCGAAGGACAGTTCGGATTCCGCCTTGCGGATCTCCGTCTTGGCGTATTCCACATTGGCTTTCGCCGCTTCCACCGCCGCGGCCAGCTCGCGGCGCGTGCGCGCGTCGAGAAAGGAGGGATCGCCCGGCTGGATGACCGCGACCACCGTCTTGTCCTTCTCGATCTCCGCGCCGGACTTGTGCGGAATGCGCAGCAGTTTCCCGCCGATGGGCGCGGAAACCACATACACGTCGACGATGTCCGTTTCGCCTTCCTCGTCCACGGTCACGCGCATCGGCCCCCGGGTGATCTCCGCCACGTCCACTGGCACGGGAGCGGGCATCAGCGCGTATATGACCGCCGCCAGGATACCGGCGGCCGCGAGGCCCATCAGCAGTCGTTTGGTCCAGGTTGCCGTCATTTGGCCTACTCTCGTGTCTTGAGGGCGCGGATCATGTCGAGCCGGTCGATGCGCCTGCGGACGATCAGTCCGGATATGGCGGCGGCGGCGGCCACCACCAGCGAGGCAATGGCGAATGTGCGCGTCTCGACCGTGAAGGGAACCCTGTAGAGGTCGGTTGCGAACCCCTCGATGGTGAGCCAGGCGAAGAGATAGCCGATCAGCCAGCCGAGCGGAATGGCCGGGACGAGCAGCATGCCAAGCTCGGTCAGCAGGACGCGGGAGACCTCTCCCCGGGTAAAGCCCAGCACGCGCAGGCTGGCGAATTCGCGGGCGCGCTCGGAAAGCTGTATGCGCGCGCTGTTGTAGACAACCCCGAAGGCGATGATGACGCTCAGCGCCACATAGACCGAGGTCATGATGTCGATGTTCTCCGCCAGCGTCTCGCGGAACTTCGCCAGCGAGGCGCCCTGCAGGGATATGGAGGCCACCGCCGGCGTGTTCTTGATCTGGCTGAACAGCTCCGCGCTGCGGGCTTGATCGAAGAGGATATGGGCGCCGGACAGCCGGGGCCCTTCGTCCATCAGCTCGTTCAGGGCGTCGATGTCCATGTAGACCTGCAGCCCGAGATAGGACTGGATGACATCGCTCACGCGCACCTGCCTGGTTCCCCGCTTGCCTTCCAGAAGCTCCACGTCCAGCAGGTCGCCCCGGCGCGCGTTCAGCAGATTGGCCACATGCTCGCTCAGCAGCAGCCCGCTTTCGGGCAGCCGGACGGGACGGTTCGCCCGGTCGAGCACGCGGCTCAGCCGCGGCTCGGCGGTCTTGCCGAGGATGGCCAGCTTGCGGTGGCGCGGACCGTTGCGGATATGCACGGGCACGCTGCGGAACGGCTCCGCGTTCAGCACGCCCGGCAGTTGCCGCACGGACTGCAGCGACGCGGCGGCGCGCTCGTCCGTGAAGGCGATGGTCGCGTCCTGCCGCTCCGTCTGCACGAAGATGGTGTCGATCATCGTCTCGACCGAATCGGTGATGAACAGGGCGGTGATCAGCACCGCGCAGCTCAGGGAGATGCCCAGCATGGTGAAGGCCGTGCGCAGCGGCCAGCGCAGGCTGTGCCGCACCGCCATCGCCGTCAGGTGCGAGAACTGCCGCAGCACGGGCGTGATCGCCTTTATCCAGCCCTGTCCGTATTGCACGGGGACCGGCGGCGACATGGCGACCGCGGGCGGCAGGTTGAGCACGGAGGCGACCGCCCTCGCGCCGCCCGCCCCCGCGGCCAGGAACGAGATGCCCGCCGCGACGGCGTAGACGCCGATGTCCCTGTCGAAGAGCAGGAACGGGAAGTGAAAGAAGTCGGCATAGAGCCGTGTTAGCCCCTGTCCCAGCCACGTGCCCGCCGCCGACCCGATGATCACGCCGACCAGCGCGATGGCGAGCGTCAGCTTGATGTAGTGCATGGCGATCGCGAACTTGCCGTAGCCGATGGCCTTCATCAGGCCGATCTGCTCGCGCTCCAGCGCGATCATCCTCGACAGCGTGATGTTGATGAGGAACGCCGACACCAGCAGGAAGATCGGCGGGATGACGCGGCTCATCGCCTTGAGCTGGTCGAGCTCCGCGTCGATGAAGGCGTGGCTCTGCTGGTCCTTGCGGCCATGGGAGCCGGTGCCGCCGTAGCGCTCGATCAGCGCGTCCAGCCGCTGGATGACGTCCGCCTCCGGCGCGCCGCGCAGCAGCTTCACGGCGACGTTGTTGAACGCCCCCTCCAGGTCGAACACCGAGGCGAGGGCGGAGTGCGACATCCACAGCAGCCCGAAGCGCTTGTCGTCCGGCATCAGGTCGCCGGGGCCCAGCGCGTAGATGAATTCCGGCGAAAGCGCGACGCCGACGATGGTGAGCTGCCGCTTGCGGCCGTTCAGCAGCGCGCCGAAGCGGTCCCCCGGCGCGAAGCCGTGCGCCTTCGCGAACGCCTCGTTGACCACCACCTCGCTGGCGTTGTCCGGCTCGGGCGTCCGTCCCATGCGCAGGTAGAGGCGGTTGAGCAGCTCCGCCCGGTGGTCGGGCAGCGACATGGCGAGCGCCGTTGCCGGTTGCGGCATGCCTTCTATGTCGAGCAGGACCGGCTTGACCACGCGGGTCTCCGCGGCGGCGACGCCGGGAATTTCCCGGATGCGGTCCACCAGCGCGTCGGGCGCGCGCTTCAGCGTGGCGAACACGTCGGCGAAGCGGTAGCGCTCGTAATAGGCCTGCCTGGTCTCGTCGAGCGCGCGCTGCGCGCCGGCGCCGAGGATGAGCGTGGCCACGCCCGCGGCGATGACCATGGCGATGGCCAGGCCCTGCGCCCACAGCCTGCCGAGATCGCGCAGCAGCTTCTTGTCCAGGGCCCGCATGCCGCTCACCACTCGAGCTGCGACGGTTTCAGCCGCTTCCTGTTCCGCCGCGTGCGGCTGATGCGGCCGTCGGCGAAATAGAACACCCGGTCCGCCATCTGCTCGATGACCTGGTTATGGGTGATCAGCGCCGTCGTCGTGCCCAGGTCGTTGTTGATGGAGGACAGCGCTTCCAGCACGCGGATGCCGGTCTTGGAGTCGAGCGCGCCGGTCGGCTCGTCGCACAGCAGCACTTCGGGCCGCTTGGCGATGGCCCGGGCGATCGCCACCCGCTGCTGCTCGCCGCCGGAGAGCTGCGCCGGGAAATGGTCGAGCCTGTGCTCCAGGCCCACCAGCGCCAGCGCGTCCTCGGCCTTCATCGGGGCGGTGGAGATTTCCGTCACCAGCTCCACATTCTCCCGCGCGCTGAGGCTGGGGATCAGGTTGTAGAACTGGAACACGAAGCCCACATGGCGTCTGCGGTATTCGGTCAGCTCACGGTCGCCGAGCCGGGTGATGTCGCGGCCGCGGAACACCACCGTGCCGGCGGTCGCCGTGTCCAGCCCGCCGAGAATGTTGAGCAGGGTGGACTTGCCGCTGCCCGAGGGGCCGAGCAGCACGGCCAGTTCGCCTTCGTGCAGTTCGAGATCGACGCCGGCCAGCGCGTGAATCTCCACGTCGCCGGTCCTGTAGACCTTCGTTACGTCCCTGACCTCGAATACGTGCATGTTCCCGCGGGGCATTGTGTCAAAAAGGGGCAGGTTGGGGGAGGCGGTTCCGCTCCCGTTGATGTGCGCCAAGGTCCTCGCATTTTAGGGCATTTTCGCGGGGAATCGACTGGCCCGGATGCGTCGGCACCCGGTTTTGTCCTCCGCCGGCGGAAATATTCCATGCGCCTCAACAATCGTCTTTTTGTGTATTGCATGTGTGCCGGGGCTTTGCTCCCATGGGTCCGGGAACGCCGCGTATGAATCGGCGAATTGGAGGAGTGGGCTGGGAGTACCGGGCGTCGGGTTCGGGATCGCCGGTTCCATACAAGAATGGCCTCTGAACTGGGGCACGACCAGGGAGAACACCGGGCCGACGCCGCCGGCGGGCAGCGCCGGCGCGCATCCGTGCGCCCGACCGACATCTCCGATCCGCAATATTTCCACAAGGTGGTGGATTGCCAGTGGGCCTGCCCCACCCATACGCCCGTGCCGGAATATATCCGCCTGATCGCACAGGGCCGCTATACCGACGCCTATATGCTCAACTGGGAATCCAACGTGTTCCCGGGCGTGCTCGGCCGCACCTGCGACCGTCCCTGCGAGCCGGCCTGCCGCCGTGGCCGCGTCGACGAGAAGCCGGTGGCCATCTGCCGCCTGAAGCGCGTCGCCGCCGACTACAAGGACGACGTCGCCGCCCTGCTGCCGAAAATCCCGCGCAGGAAGAACGGCAAGCGCGTCGCGCTGCTGGGGGCCGGACCCGCCTCCCTGACCGTGGCCCGCGACCTCATGCCGCTCGGCTATTCCTGCGAGCTGATCGAGAAGGATCCCTGGGGCGGCGGGCTCATGCGCACCAACATCCCGTCCTTCCGCCTGCCCGGCGAAGTGCTGGACGAGGAAGTGGGCCGCATCCTCGACATGGGCGTGAAGCGCCGCTTCGGCGAGGAGGTGAGCAGCCTCAAGGCCGTCCTCGAGGAGGGCTTCGACGCCGTCTTCGTCGGCACCGGCGCGCCGCGCGGCAAGGACCTGGACATTCCCGGCCGCCGCGAGGCCGCCGCCAACATCCATATCGGCATCGACTGGCTGACCTCCATCGCCTTCGGCCATGTCGGCAAGATCGGCAGGCGGGTCGTCGTCATCGGCGGCGGCAACACCGCCATGGACTGCTGCCGCTCCGCCCTGCGCCTGGGCGGCAAGGACGTGCGCGTGACCGTGCGCAGCCCGCGCAAGGACATGAAGGCGTCGGAATGGGAGATCGAGGACGCGGAAGGCGAGGGCATCCCGATCTTCGAGAACCACCAGCCAAAGGAATTCATCGTCGAGAACGGCAGGCTCAAGGCCGTGCGCTTCACGCTGGTCCGCGCCGAATATGGCGAGGACGGCCGCCGCAAGCTGGTGCCCACCGGCGGGGAAGCCGTCTTCGAATGCGACGACGTGCTCATGGCCATCGGCCAGGACAACGCCTTTCCCTGGATCGAGCGCGATATCGGTATCGAGTTCAACGAGTGGGACATGCCGGTCGTGGACCGCGTCACCATGCAGTGCAGCCGCCCCGGCGTCTTCTTCGGCGGCGACGCGGCCTGGGGGCCGGAGAACATCATCTGGGCCGTCTCCCACGGCCACCAGGCGGCCATTTCCATCCATCTCCACTGCCAGGGCCAGCCGCTCTCGGACCGTCCCGCCCCCGGCTCGAACCTTGTCAGCCAGAAGATGGGCATTCACGAGTGGTCCTATGACAACGGTTATTCCGACGCCCTTCGCGTGGCTGTGCCCCATGTGGAGAAGAAGCGCGCCCTGAAGAATCTCAAGATCGAGGTCGAGCTCGGCTTCGATCCGGTCAGGGCCCTGGAGGAGGCCGGCCGCTGCCTGAACTGCGACGTGCAGACGGTCTTCGTGCGCGATCTCTGCATCGAATGCGACGCCTGCGTCGACATCTGCCCGGTGGACTGCATCAACTTCCTTCGCAACGGTCCGGAGGAGGATCTGCGCCAGCGGCTGCGCGTGCCCGCGCTCAACGCCGCGCAGGACGTCTATGTCTCCGACCGCCTGCGAACCGGGCGCGTCATGGCCAAGGACGAGGACGTGTGCGTCCATTGCGGGCTTTGCGCCGAGCGCTGCCCGACCGGCGCCTGGGACATGCAGAAGTTCACCTATGTGGAATCCCAGGCGTCCCCCGCCTGTCAGAAGCACAATCTGGCCTATGTGAAATGAAGAAAATCAACGACTTCGTCGTGAAGTTCGCCAATGTGAACGGATCGGGCTCGGCCAGCGCCAACCTGCTCTTCGCCAAGTCCCTGTTCCGCATGGGCATCCCGGTCTCCGCGAAGAACATCTTCCCCTCCAACATCCAGGGCCTGCCCACCTGGTACGAGGTGCGGGTCAGCGGCGCGGGCTACATGGGACGCCGCGAGGGCGTGGACGTCATGGTCTCCATGAACCCGCAGACCTACGCCCAGGATGTGAAGGAGATCGTTTCCGGCGGCATCCTGTTCTACGATTCCAGCCTGCCGCGCTCCTTTCCGCGCGACGACATCACCGTGCTCGGCATGCCGATCGCCCGCATCTGCGCGGAGACCTATGTCAGCGCGCGCGAGCGCCAGTTGTTCAAGAACGTGGTCTATGTGGGCGCGCTGTCCGCGCTGCTCGACGTCGACTTCGCGACGGTCGAGGAGACCGTCAAGGGCATGTTCCCCGGCAAGGCGCGCCTCGTCGAGGCCAACATCCAGGCCCTGAAGATCGGCCGCGACTATGCCCTGCGCAATTTCGACTGCCCGCTGAACACCCGTGTCCGCGCCGTCAAGGCGGCCAGGGGCAAGATCATGATCAACGGCAACGAGGCCGCCGCGCTCGGCTGCCTCTATGCCGGCGCCTCCGTCGTCGCCTGGTATCCGATCACACCGTCCACGTCTCTCGCGGAGGCCTTCGAGAAGCACGCCTCGAAGCTGCGCCGCGACGCGGAAGGCCGCAAGCTCTATGGCATCGTGCAGGCTGAGGACGAACTCGCCGCCATCGGCATGGTCATCGGCGCCGGCTGGAACGGCGCCCGCGCCTTCACCGCCACTTCCGGTCCCGGCATCTCGCTGATGAACGAGTTCCTGGGGCTCGCCTATTTCGCCGAGGTGCCCATCGTCCTGTTCAACGTGCAGCGCGGCGGTCCCTCCACCGGCATGCCCACCCGCACCCAGCAGTCGGACGTGCTCGCCTGCGCTTATGCCTCCCATGGCGACACCAAGCATGTGCTGCTGTTCCCGTCCGACCCGAAGGAATGCTTCGAGCTGGCCGCGGACGCCTTCGACCTCGCTGAGCGCCTGCAGACGCCGGTCATCGTCATGAGCGACCTCGACATCGGCATGAACGACTGGATCGTCGATCCGCTGCAATGGGACGACGCCCGCGAGCACGACCGGGGCAAGGTTCTGGACGCCGCCGGGCTGGACGCCATCGAGCGCTTCGGCCGCTATAACGATGTGGATGGCGACGGCATTCCCTACCGCACGCTGCCGGGCACGCATGAATCCAAGGGGGCCTTCTTCACCCGCGGCACCTCCCACGACGCCTATGCCGGCTACACCGAGGACGGCCGCGTCAACGCGCTCAACATGGACCGGCTGACGAAGAAGTTCCGCACCGCCGCCGCCCTGGTGCCCAGGCCCGTGCGCCGCCGCCACAGCAAGACAAGCCGCGTCGGCCTGATCAACTTCGGCTCCACCGAGCCGGCCGTGCGCGAGGCCATCGACCTGCTGCGTGACATGGGCCACCAGCTCAACACATTGCGCCTGCGGGCCTTCCCCTTCTCCCGCGACGTGATCAGGTTCGCCGAGGAGCATGACCGCATCTTCGTGGTGGAGCAGAACCGCGACGCCCAGATGCGTACGCTGCTCATGGTCGAGGCGGGCATTCCGGCGGAGAAGCTGATCCCGGTCCTCAATTATGACGGCATGCCGCTGGCGGCCGACTGGCTGGCGAAGACCATCGCCGGGCATTTGGGCCGCGGCCGCGGCGTGGTGAAGACAAGGCGGGCTGGTGCCCGCGCGGTGATGTAGGAGGCCGGCAATGACATTCATGAAGCGTCCGGCCGTCCGCCACCCCTCGCTGAAGCAGAACAGGCTGGGGCTGACCCGCCGCGATTATGAGGGCGCCGTCTCGACCCTGTGCGCGGGCTGCGGCCACGACTCCATCTCCGCCGCGATCATCGAGGCCTGCTTCGAGATGGACCTGCCGGCGCACCGGCTGGCCAAGCTGTCCGGCATCGGCTGCTCGTCCAAGACGCCGACCTATTTCCTCAACCGGTCGCACGGCTTCAATTCCGTGCACGGGCGCATGCCCTCCATCGCCACCGGCGCCAATCTCGCCAACCGCGACCTGGTCTATCTCGGCGTCTCCGGCGACGGGGACACCGCCTCCATCGGCCTGGGGCAGTTCTGCCACGCGATTCGCCGCCGCATCAACATGGTGTACATCGTTGAAAACAACGGAACTTACGGCCTGACCAAGGGCCAGTTCTCCGCCACCAACGACAAGGTGTCGAAGAGCAAGAAAGGCGAGGCCAACCTGTTCGAGGCCATCGACATGTGCACGATGGCCATCCAGCTCGGCGCGGGCTTCGTCGCCCGCGGCTTCTCCGGCGACAAGGCCCAGCTCGTGCCGCTTATCAAGGCCGCCTTCCGCTATCGGGGTTTCGCCTTCCTCGACGTGGTCTCGCCCTGCGTGACCTTCAACAATCACGAGGCCTCCACCAAGAGCTACGACTATGTGCGCGACCACAACGCCGCCATGGACCGTCTCGACCTGGTGCCGGAGCACGAGGCCATCACGGCCGAGATCGACGAGGGCCAGACCGTCCCGGTCCGCATGCATGACGGATCGTGGATGCGGCTGCACAAGCTGGACGAGAGCTACGATCCGCGCGACGCCGGGGCGGCTCTGTCCATGCTGCGCAAGCGCTACGCCCAGGGCCAGGTGGTCACCGGCCTGCTGCACATCGACGACGACGCGGCCGACCTGCACGGGCTGCTAGGCACCACGCCGCGCCCGCTGAACGCCATTCCGGCCTCCGAGCTCTGTCCCGGCAGCGCGGTCCTCGACAGCATCAACGACCGCTTCCGCTAGGCACCGCCTCGACCCGGGGCTACTGGTGCGCTTCGACGGCGTGGAGTGAGGGAGGTCCGCTTGGACCCCGGCTTGAAGCCGGGGTTTCGGGTTCTTTTTCCTTGCGCGAGCTTCTGGCTCCGAAACCCCGGACTTGGCCCGGGGTCCATTCGGCTCCTGCCCCCGGCTGCGCGTTTCGCTGGACCCCGGCCTTCGCCGGGGTTTCGGACATTCTTCTATCCCGCGGCCCGTAGCCCGGATGGAGCGAAGCGCAATCCGGGA
>JBFWSL010000058.1:0-14650 GCA_050248375.1 Hyphomicrobiales bacterium
CGCGCCTTCCAAGGCCCCCTCTGAAGTACACTTGGGCATGCCGCCGTAGGTTGAATCCTAATATCGCAACCCGCGCCCGCCAGTATCGTTTCGGTATGCCCCTCTCAATCGATATGCCGGAAACGCGGGTGCCCGCCAGCGTCTCCGCAACACATCGTTAACCCTGAGTACTCCGCTTTTGAGGCCAAAAAAAGGGCGAGGACGAATTATCCTTTACGCCGCGGCGGCCGTCCGCCTTAACCGGCCATTATGGCGCAGGGTGTACACTCCCGCTCTCGATTTCGCGTTTGCAGCATTTCATGTTGCGGTGCCACAAATCAGCCCGAAAAAGGGTGTTGAGGCAGGGTCAGTCGAAACAGGCAGGGGAAGCCATCGTGGGTTACGCAGAACACAAGACGGAATATTCCGACAGCACGGGCAACGGCGAAGCGGCACGGCGCCGCGTGGGGTCGTCCCGGCCGGTCGATCTGGTTCACCTGGCGCGCTACACGCTGGGCAACCGGTCGCTTGAGTGCGAAGTGCTCGGGCTTTTCCGCACCCAGTCCACGCTCTACATGGAGCGCCTGCGCCAGGCCCGGAGCGGCAAGGCGTGGCACGACGCGGCGCACACCATCAAGGGCTCGGCGCGGGGCATCGGCGCCTGGGCGCTGGTGGAAAGCGCGGAGCGTGCCGAGCAGATGAACGGGGTTCCGCGCTGCCCCGCCAGCGAAGCCGCCGTGCGGGACCTGGAGTCGCGGGTGGACGAGGTGAACGCCTACATTTCCTCGATCCTGGCTGAGGCCTGACCGTCTGCCGCCGGCAAGGCTCCCGGGGGCTGGCATAGCCACGTCTTTTGGCCTATAGCAGGCGCGCGCTGCGGGGCGGATGGCCGACAAGAGCAGGCTCTTCGCATGCCGCGCGCTGGGCGTGCCGGCTTGCCATGGCCGCGTCCATTCCTGACGCCAACCCATCGATGAGCTTGCCACGGGAATGCCGAGGATCACTTTTATCGAAAGCAATGGCACGCGACACGAGGTCGATGCCGAAGCCGGCATGACCGTCATGGAAGCGGCGGTGAAGAACAGCGTGCCGGGCATCGAGGCGGAGTGCGGGGGGGCGTGCTCCTGCGCCACGTGCCATGTCTATGTGGACGAAGCCTGGCAGCCGAGCACCGGCGCGCCGGACGAGATGGAGGAAGGCATGCTCGATTTCGCCTTCGACGTGCGGCCCAACAGCCGCTTGAGCTGCCAGATCCGCATAACCGACGAGATGGACGGCCTCGTGGTGCGCGTCCCCGAAAAACAGTTCTAGGTCCGAGCGATGACCACCCCGTCAGTCACGGAAACGGATGCAGTGATCATAGGCGCGGGGCCCGTGGGCCTGTTCGCGGTTTTCGAGCTGGGCCTTCTGGACATCAAGACGCATGTGATCGACATCCTCGACAAGCCCGGCGGCCAGTGCGCCGAGCTCTATCCGGAAAAGCCCATCTACGACATTCCCGGCCTGCCGGTGGTCACGGGGCAGGATCTGACCGACCGGCTGCTGCAGCAGGCGGCGCCCTTCGACCCGCAGTTCCATTTCGGCCAGCGGGTCGAGCGCATCACGCCACGGGCGGGCGGCGGCTTCCTGCTGGAAACGGACGAGGGCGAGCATTTCGCCTGCAAGATGGTGGTGATCGCGGCCGGGGGCGGCTCGTTCACGCCGAAGCGGCCGCCGCTGGAGGGCATCGAGACCTACGAGGGCAAATCGGTCTTCTACGCGGTGCGCCGCATCGAGGACTTCCGCGGCAAGACCGTGGTCATCGCGGGCGGCGGCGACTCCGCGCTGGACTGGGTGCTGAACCTGCAGCCGGTGGCGAAATCGGTGACGCTGGTGCACCGGCGGGACAGCTTCCGCGCCGCGCCGGACTCGGTGAACAAGATGCATGCGCTGGTGGACGCGGGAAAGATGTCCTTCAAGCTCGGCCAGGTCATGGGCCTGAAAGGCCGGGACGGCCAGCTCGAGGCGGTGGAGGTCCGCGACAACGACGGGAAGATGTCCACCGAGCCGTGCGACCGGCTGCTGCCCTTCTTCGGGCTGACCATGAAGCTCGGACCGGTCACCGACTGGGGACTGGAACTGGCCGACGATCTGGTGGTGGTCAGCACCGAGACCTTCGAGACCAGCCGGCCGGGCATCTTCGCCATCGGCGACATCAACACCTATCCGGGCAAGCTGAAGCTGATCCTGTCGGGCTTCCACGAGGCGGCGCTGATGTCCCAGAAGGCGCACGGCATCGTGCATCCGGACAAGCGGCTGGTGTTCCAGTACACCACTTCGTCGTCGAACCTGCAGAAGAAGCTAGGCGTCCGCTGACGCCGCGTTCGGGCCGTCCGGTTCCGGGGTGCGGAAGATCGCCGCCCGGTAGGGGCTGAACAGCGCCAGCTTGAGGCGCGCGGCGAATGGCAGCGGCACCGGCTGCAATCCTTGCGCGGTAAGCTCGGGATCCTTGTCGATGCCGACGCAGACGATCCAGGCGGCGTGGCCGCCGGCCCGCGCACGTTCGACAATGCGTTGCGTCATCTCGAGCAGCGACTCCGGCGCCACCGGATCCATGAAATAGTGCACGGCTTCCTGCGCCGGGGGCGTGAAGTCCAGCATGTCGGCGCAGATGCATTCAACATCGCGGCAACGCATGCGGCTGCGCGGAAACTGGGCGATGTTCATGCGGCAGTCTTCGGCCAGCTCGGGCGAGAACTCGATGCCGATGGCCTTCTCGAACGGCCATGCGCAGGCCATCAGCAGCGCCCGGCCCCGGCCCGCTCCGTAGTCGATGAAGACGCTGCGCTCGCGGTTCCCCGGCAGGGCGTTCATGACCCACTCGAAAGTGAGACGGGGCGTGGGGAAATGGTCGTGGCCGCGCTCCCGGGCGGCGGCCGGGATATGCAGGCCGGAAAGCCTGATCCACTCCCGTGTCGGCCTGAAGAAGAGCTGTTCGATGGAGCGGTCGAAGATCAGCCGGTGCACCAGCATCACAAGCGCGCGGTAAGGACCCGAGAGGGATCGCGCGCGCGCCTCGGTCTGCTTTGACAGCCAGACCTCCCGTGCCGACCGGCCAAGATGCTTGCCCGACCTGGCGACCGCCGTGCCCTTGCCAATAACCACGACGGGAACCCGGCTCAGGATCTTCCGCAGGGCGGGAAGCTGCACGAGTACGCCCGGTTTGGGCGAGGAGACTTGAGCCGAGATGTCCGGTCCGGCGGCGGGCGACGACACGGGCACGGCCGCCGCAGGCGCCGCCGCGTGCTTGCCGGCTTCCGGGCCAGCGGTCTCGTCGCCGTCCAACATCGGTTCTCGCTCCCCGTGCGGCGCCATTAATACCTCAATTTGCGGCGGTTTTGCGTAATGGCCGGACAGTGGTCCGGGCATGCGCGGCGCCGAATCATGTTACTAATGAAGACGCGCGCGTATCGCTTGTACAGGGCCATTCGCGCGCGAATTGATTCAGAGGCTGGGCGGTCCCGCGGCAGGCATCGATGGCGGATACAGGGCAGAACGAGGAATTCGTCCGGCTGAAGCTGATTTCCACGCTGCCGCGTCTGCGACGGTTCGCGGTCGTGCTGGCGGGCGAGCGCGATGCCGCCGACCTGCTCCTGCGCACGGGATGCGAGCGGATGCTCTCGGAAAGCCACCGCTTCCGCAGGGGCGCGGCCTTCGACCGCTGGGCCTTCGCGGAGCTCTACAGCCACTGGATGGGTTCGCTGCGCGAGCAGAAGGCGACCATGCCGCAGGGGCGGGGAGATGGCGCCGCCTTCCTGCCGGACGGGACCGACGCGAAGCGCGCAGGCGAGGAAGCCGCCCAGATGTCGCAGGTGGTCGCCTCGCTGTCTCCGCAGCAGCGCAGCGCCGCCCTGCTGATCTATGGCGAGAAGTTTCCCTATCACGATGCGGCGAAGATTCTCGACACGACAACCCAGGCGGTGACCGCGCGCGTCAGCCGGGCACTGGCGGCGCTGATCGACAGGCTGGCGCCGGAGGCCTCCGCGCCCTCCGCGGCCACCGTGGAACAGCTCTATCCGGACACCGCAACCAGACAGGCGAGCCGATGACCGAACTCAGCGACGAACTGCTTGTGGCCTATGTGGACGGGCAACTGGCGCGCGACCAGTCGCGGGCGATCAAGCGGGTCCTGGACAACGACGAGGTGGCGGCCGCCCGCGTCGAGGCGCTCCGCGCGACCCAGCGGCGTCTGGAAGTGGCTTTCGATGCCATGCTGGCGGACGAACTCGACGCACTGACCAGCGCGCCGCCGGAGCCCAAAGCGTTTCCCGCCGAGCCGCCGGTTCAATTCCTCCGGCGGACGGAGCCGCGCAGGACGTGGCCCATGCTGGCGGCGGGCGCGGCCTTCGCGCTGCTGGCGGCGGGCGCATGGGCGCCGTATTTCGTGCCGGTGGGTGAATTGCTGCCTGTAACGGATGCGCCAAAGCCGGCCCCGGAACCTGTGGTCACCGCGGCGCTGCCGAAGGTGCCGGAAGGGCCGACGGGATGGCTCGCCGACATGGCCGCCGGACATGCCTTGCTGGCGCGGGACTCCCTGGAAGTGAGCGCGGAGAGCCAGGGCAACGCGGACCTGGCCTATTTCCAACTGACGAAGGCCATCGACAAGGCGCTGATCATTCCCGACCTGACGAAGGAGGGACTCGACTTCCGCCGGGCGCAACTGCTGCAGAGCGAGGGCCGGCCGGTGGCCGAGATCGCCTATCTGCCGAAGGCGGGTGCGCCGCTCACCCTCTATGCCAGGGCCGGCGGCGGCGTGGATACGCCGTTTACATTCGAGCGGCTGCAGGACACGACGCTGGTGAGCTGGGACCAGAACGGGATCAGCATGCTGGTGGTGGCCTCCAAGACCGAGGACGCGGTCAAGCCGATCGTTGCGGCGGTCTACGACCAGATGGCCGCGGCGGCCAGGCAGCCCCTGCCGGAGCCACCGGCGGCGCAGGCAGCGCCTTCCGTGTCCGGCGAACCGGCTCCGGAGGCATCCGAGGCGCCCGCGGCGGCCAGCGAAGGAGGTACGCCAGAACCCCCCGTGGCGCCGCCCGCCGCCGAGGAAGCCCCGGCCGCGCGGCCCTGAAGACGCGGCCAGTCAGCAGCAAGGCCCTTTCCATGACCGGTTCGCCGGTACAGACTGCGCGGCCGTAACGGGGCGCGGCAGGACGGGAGCAAGGCATGGCTGAGGCAACGCTGGCCTTTCTGGCCCTGTTCGCGCTCATCTACATCGTGTTGCTGTTTCTCGCTCACCGCGGCCATTCGGGGCAGCGCGGCGGGCTGGAGGAATTCTTCGTCTCGGGCCGGGATCTCGGCCTCGGCACGGCCATCGCCACCCTGGGGGCGACGGAAATCGGCCTCATCACCATCGCCTACAATGCCCAGAAGGGATTCAACGAGGGCTTCGCCGCCTTCCATATCGGGCTGGCGGCGCTGGTCGGATGCCTGTTCGTGGGTCTTGTCGGTTTCGTCGTCTCGCCCATGCGGCGCACCGGCGTGCTGACCCTGCCGGAATATTACGAACAGCGCTTCGGCCGCGACGTGCGGGTGATTGGCGCGCTGGTGATGGCCGCGGGCGGCATCCTCAACATGGGCCTGTTCCTGAAGGTCGGTTCCCAGTTCATCGCGGCCATGCTGGCGCCCAAGGGCGTCGAACTGAACGTGAATATGGTGATGGTCCTATTGCTGGTCGCGGCCGTGGGCTACACCTGCTACGGCGGCATGCGGTCCGTGGTGGCGACCGACGTCTTCCAGTTCGTCCTGCTGGCTGCCGGCCTGGTCGCCGCCTCCATTTTTCTTCTGAATATCATACCATTGGATCGCGTCATTCAGACTGTTGGCGAGGTCAGGGGCGAGGCGGGGCTCAACCCTGTCACCAACCCGTCCTTCGGCCCCTCCTACATGGTGTGGATGGTGCTGGTCGCCGGCGTGGTGTCGTCGGCGATCTGGCCCACGGCGCTGACGCGGGCGCTGTGCATCGAGAAGGAGGAGACGGTGCGGCGGGCCTACGGCATCGCCTCGCTGGTGTTCCTTGCCCGCATGGTGGTGCCGGCGTTCCTCGGCGTCATGGCCATCTGCTATTTCGCCGCGGGCGGACCGGGTCCGTCGGATGCGCTGGCGGCGCATGGCGGCGACGCGGACCTGCTGGCGACGCCGCTGATGCTGGGACATGCGGCCCCCGACTGGCTGCTCGCCTTCCTCGCGATGGCGATGTTCGCATCCTTCATGTCCACCCAGGACAGCTACCTGTTCTGCTGGGCATCCATACTGTCCCGGGACGTGATCGGCGTGCTCAAGGGCACCGCCGACAACGAGAAGGCACAGAAGCTCGGCACACGGCTGCTGATTGTGGCTATCGCCCTGTATGAGCTTTACTGGGGCCTTGCCTATGAGGGGACAGAGGATGTCTGGGACTACCTGGCGGTTTCGGGAGCCATTTACTTCTGCTCGGGCATCGTGCTGCTCGGGGCCGGGCTTTACTGGAAGCGCGCGAGCCGTCGCGGCGCGCTGCTGGCCCTGGGTCTTGGGTTCACCGCCATTCTCGGGCTGGCCCCGGTCAGGAACGCGGTGGGACTGGAGACCCTGTCCGGACCGGTCATCGGTTTCATGGCCATCGGCCTGTCGCTTGCCGGGATGATCGCCGGCTCGTTGAGTGAGCGGCCGCGGACGACAGGCGGCGGGGAGGGAAACAATGAGTGATGGCTGGACGACCCTGTGGGTTTCGCTGTTCCTGATCAGCACTGTCGCGTTCATCCTGCTCAGCATCTACGTGCTGGTCGGGGCGTTGCGCACGGCGGTGACCAAGCCGCTGCCAAAGGAGGCGCGCGAGGTGCTGCGCTTCTGGTTCCTGGAGTTGAAGCCCGAGCACTGGTTCAAGCGCGACGACGGGGTGGACAGGCAGATCAGGGAGCGATTCGGCGCGCTGCACGACCGGTTGCGGCGCGAGATACCGCCGGTGTGGCTGAAGACGGCGCGCGGGCGGCTCGCCGCCGTCATCGTGCTCGACCAGTTCTCGCGCAACCTCTACCGCGACGACAGGCGCGCCTTCGTGGAAGACGGCAAGGCGCTGACGCTGGCGGAAGACACGATTGAGCGCGACCTGGCCAAGTACCTGTCGAAGCCGGAGCGCAAGTTCCTGTTCATGCCGTTCCAGCATGCCGAGGACAGGGCGACGCAGGCGCAATCGGTGGCGCTGTTCGAGACGCTGGACGACCCGGAGGCGCTGGAATTCGCGCGCAAGCACAAGGAGATCATCGACCGGTTCGGCCGCTTTCCTCACCGCAACAAGGTGCTCGGGCGCAAGAACAAGAAGGGCGAGGCCGCCTTCCTGAAGAAGAACGCCTGGTTCTGGTAGGCAGGCGGGACCGTGCCGCCTATCTGGGCGACTCGTGCTGCGCCGGGTCGGCCTTGCGCTTCTCCCACTCGTCCTTGAAGTTCTGCTCTTTCGGCAGGCTCACCTCCAGCCTCGGCGGTTTCTTCGGGGAGGGCGTGTAGTCGCCGGCGAGGTGGCGGTTGATCTCGGGCCTGATCTCCTCGATCCGCTCGCGGGTGCAGTAGGTGGGCAGTTCGCGCACCTGCGAGTAGAACGTCGCGTAGGTGACGTCGTAGAGGCGGGTGAGCCCGGCGATGTCCTGGGGCGAGAGGCCCTGCTGGCCCTCATAGGCGAGATAGTCGGCCTTCAGCTTTTCCGGGCGCATGTTGAAGGCGCAATACTGCGCACGCGCCGACGTCCAGGCGACCTGGGTGGCGCGGTTCGGAGGCGTGTTGTCGCGCTGCAGGTCCTCCGGCTTCGGCAATTGCTTGGCCTCTTCCTTGCTGTCGGACAGGCCGATGCGGGCGCCCGCGCCGCACCCCGCCAGCACAAGGCCGGCAAGGATGGCCGCGAGCGGCGATAGGAAAGACGCGCGGATCATGATCGTGTCCGCGTGCGGCTTGCCGGCGACTGGCGCTGATATCTCATCGCATCAGTTCCTTCATGGCTTCGTCGAGGCCGTCCAGCGTCATCGGGTACATGCGGCCCTGGACGAGTTGCCGCATCATCTGGATCGACTGGGTCGTGTCCCAGTATTCCGGGTTCACCGGATTGAGCCAGACCACATGACTGTAGACGGTGGTCAGCCGCTGCATCCAGGCGCTGCCCGCCTCCGGGTTCATATGCTCCACCGATCCGCCCGGGACGGCGATCTCGTAGGGGGACATGGAAGCATCCCCGACGAAGATCACCTTGTAGTCGGCGGGATAGGTGTGCAGCAGCTTCCATGTGTCGATGCGCTCGTTCCAGCGGCGGACGTTGTCCTTCCATACGGACTCGTAGAGGCAGTTGTGGAAGTAGAAATATTCCAGGTGCTTGAACTCGCTCCGGGCGGCGGAGAAGAGTTCCTCGGCCGCCTTGACGTGCCAGTCCATGGATCCGCCGATGTCAAAGAACATCAGAACCTTGACCGCATTCCGGCGTTCGGGGCGGAAGCGGAGATCGAGGTAGCCCTTGCGGGCGGTGCCCTTGATGCTGCCGTCGAGATCCAGCTCCTCGGCGGCGCCTTCGCGGGCGAAGCGGCGCAGGCGGCGCAGGGCCATCTTGATGTTGCGGGTGCCGATCTCGGTGTTGCCGTCGAGATCGCGGAACTCGCGCTTGTCCCAGACCTTGATGGCGCGGTTGTTGCGGTTGCGGTCCTGGCCGATGCGGATGCCGGCGGGATTGTAGCCATAGGCGCCGTATGGGCTGGTGCCGCCGGTGCCGATCCACTTGGAGCCGCCGCGATGGGCTCCCTTCTGCTCGGCGAGCCGCTTGCGGAGTTCCTCCATGATCTTGTCCCAGCCGCCCAGCGCCTCTATCTGCTTCTTCTCCTCCTCGGTCAGGAAGCGTTCGGCGATGGCCTTCAGCCATTCGGCGGGAATCTCCGCCTCGACGGCGTCGTCCATCAGCTCGAGGCCGCGGAAGACATGGCCGAAGACCTGATCGAAGCGGTCGAGATCGCGCTCGTCCTTCACCAGCGCCGCGCGCGCGAGATAGTAGAAGTCCTCGACCCGCTTGCCGGCGAGGTCCAGCTCCATGGCCTGCATCAGGGTGAGGTACTCCTTCAGCGTAACCGGAAGGCGGGCGCTTTTCAGTTCCTGGAAAAAGCGTACGAACACAGAAGTCCCCGGTGCATGCTGCCGTCGAATTGGGCAGATAACCCTTGGCTGCCGCCATGGGTCAAGAGGGCAGGTGCGGAAACCATCCTTGCCCCGGCGGCGTTGCTTTGCGGAACCCGGTTACAATCCGCTTCGGGAATCGGCAAATCTTTAGTGAGTCCGGGGGCGGTTTTGGCTATTTCCTTGACGTTGGCAGCGGCGATATTCTCCCCGTGGATCCAGGGGCGGCAGGTTTGAAGAAGAGCGCGAAAAAACAGCAGGTGGCCGGTTCGCGCCGGTTGGGCAAGGTGATGGTGCTTGGTGTGGCGATCCTGCTGATATGGCAGATCGCGCAGATCATGACCGTGCGCACCGTGGGCATGCCCGGCGTGTTCACCATTCCCGTGAACCTGCTCGGCGGGCCGCGCAACGTGGAGGTTGCCTCCGCGCCGGGCGGCACGACCACCATCTACAAGCGGGTTCCCTCGCCGCAAGAACGCCCGACGCCGGCGCCGCCACCGCAGGAGAACGCACGCGTGCAGTCTCCGCCGCCGGTGCTGAACCCGGCGCCGGAGCCGGCCGCTCCCGAAGTCCCGAAGGGCGTGGAGCGGGCCGCACCCGCTCCGCAGGTGCTGACCCGGCCGGAAACGGCGCAACCGCCGGCACCGGCCCCCGCCGCTCCGCAGAGGCCCAATGTGGCCGCGGTGCCGCCGCCCGCCGCCGCTCCCGCACCCTCGGGACCGGCCCAGCTTCCCTCGCAGTCCGATGTGGAAGGCTGGATCAGGTCGCAGGCGCGGGAATTCGTCGGCGGCGTCGATGCGGACGGACTGCCGCTCTACCGGTTCGACGTCTGGCTCGACGTGCCCACGAATGTGGGCGCGCGCATCCGCACCGTGAACTACGAATACATCGCGCCCTCCGCCCAGCCGCCGGCACAGGTCGGCAACGACAAGGGGACTGGCTTCCGGGTGAAGTTCGCGGGCGCGGCCTGCGCGGAGAAGCTCATCGTCACCGTGGTCATGGACGACGGCCGCGAGCGCAAGGTGGAAGTGGACGGCTGCGCGGTGCTGAACTGACGCGGTGGCCGATCCGCGAATCTTCCGAGATACTTACCGGCTCAGGTCAGGAAACCCTGGCAACTTCCGCGACGAGGTCGCGGAAGCGGGGGCGGCGCGCCTCGATGAAGGGCAGGGGGCGGCACAGGTCGATGGCCGCGAGGCCGACGCGCGCGGTCATGGCGCCGTTGAACATGCCCTCGCCGAGCTTGGCGGAAAGCTTGGCTGTCAGCCTGTGGCCGATCATCTGCTGCACCAGGTCGTCGCCGATGGCGACGCCGCCTGTCAGCACGATATGAGTGGCCACCTGGCGCAGCAGCTTCAGGAGAGCCAGCATTCCCGGGCGGGCGCCGTAGAGCCCCGCCAGTTGCCGCAGCATGCGCAGGCCCTGGACGGCGACGATGGCCATGTCGAGCAGGGCGAGCGGGCTGATCGCGGTGACCACGGCAATGCGCTTGGCGGCGGCAGCGACGATGGCGCGGGCCTGAAGGTCGAGCGGGACGAGCAGTTCGCGCTCGGCGAGGGTGAGGGTCTCGCGGGCGTCGAGGATCGCGCCGGCGTGCTCCTTCAGGCGCGCCTGGCCCCAGGCCAGTTCCGCCCGGCCGGCATAAAGCCGCTTGAGGCCGGTGGCGGCTGTCCGCGCGGCGGCGGCGTCCTCGTTGCGCAAGGCGTCCTCGGCGGTGATGCGGATGTCGCCGAGACGCACGAGGCGGAACAGCGCGAGGATCTCCCGCAGGGCGAGCGCGAGCGCGGCGAAGGCCGCGAGGCCGGCAAGCCCGAGCGCCAGCCACCCGAGCCAGTCTCCGCGCGAGACGAGCGCGGTCACCTGAGAGACGACCCAGTCGGTGAACAGGACGAGCAGCAGGCCCGCCAGGGCGGAAAGGAATATCCCGCCCCAGCGCCAACCGCGGCCGGTGAATGGCAGGGGTTCCACCCTGGGCTCCTGGCCGGGCTCCAGCGCCCCCTGGGGCAGCGGGTCGATGGCCTCGTCCCCGCCGGTCTCCAGGCGTATGTCGTCCGGCTTGAAGGCTCGCGGGCGGCGGTTGCTGGTCGTGGACCGGCTCATCTCAGTCTGTCTCCAATGAGGAAATTCATCGCCCGGTCGAGGCGTATGTGGGGCAGGGCCGCCGTCCGCCCGTTCGCCGTGCCGGCGTCTGGCGGACGGAAGCGGACCATCTCGATGCGAACCGGTTGCCGGCGTCCCCGGTCCTCGAAAAGTTCCGCCGGGTCTTCGGGCAGGTCGCCGGGAAACACGGCGTATTCCTCGTCGCCGTCGAAGCTGCGCCGGCCGATCCTTTCGCCCTTCAGCGGCCGGCCGACGATGACCGGCAGCTCCTCGCCGGAGACGCGCGCCTTGCCCTCGCGGGTCGAGCGCACCGAGGCCAGCGCCAGAACATCCACCCGCGCGCCGGAGAACTCGGCGCGTTCCATGGCGGAGCGGGTGAGCATGCCGAGGACCGCTTCGAGCCGGTCATGGCTGGTGTGGTGCAGGTGGTCCGCCTTGGTGGCGGCGAAGAGGATACGGTCGATGCGCCGGAAAAGGATGCGGGACAGCCAGGAGTTCGCGCCGGGGCGGAAGCAGGACAGGATGTCCTTGAGGGCGTGCTCGAGATCGGCCAGCGCCTCGGGGCCGCCGTTGACCCCGGTGAGGGCATCCACCAGCACGATCTGCCGGTCCAGCCGCGCGAAATGATCGCGGAAGAAAGGCTTCACCACATGGGCTTTGTAGGCCTCGTAGCGCCGCGCCATCATGGCCCACAGCGAGCGGGGGCCGGCGGGCTCCGCGGTCGCCGGCATGGGCGAGAAGGTGAGGGCGGGCGACCCCTCCAGCTCGCCCGGCATGAGAAAGCGCCCCGGCGGCAGGGTGGAGACGGTGCCGGGGTCGCCACGGGCGGCGGCCAGATATTCCCTGAACAGATCGGAGGTGCGCGCCGCGGCGGCCTCGTCCGCCTCGCCGGATGGATCGAGCGTGCGCAGGTGCCTGCGCCAGCGCGCCGACAGCTCCTTGCGATGCGGCGCCTCGCTCATGCCGATGGCCTCGGCCGACCACTCGCCGAAGGTCTTCTCCAGCAGCGGCAGGTCCAGCAGCCATTCGCCGGGGTAGTCGACGATGTCCACGTGCAGGTGGTTGAGGCCCATGGCCCGGCGCAATGTCCCCTGCGGTTCGAACTCCAGGGTCAGGCGAAGCTGGGCGAGGCGGCGGGTGCTTTCGGGCCAGCGCGGCGGTGTGCCGGTCAGTTCGGCGAGATGGCGCTCATAATCGAAACGCGGGACCGTGTCGTCAGGCTGCGGCTCGAGATAGGCGCGCACCAGCCTTCCCTGGGCGACGGGATCGAAGAAGGGCAGGCGGCCGCCGGCGAGCAGGTTGTGCACGAGCGCGGTGATGAACACGGTCTTGCCCGAGCGCGCCAGGCCGGTCACGCCGAGGCGGAGCGTCGGGCGCACCAGATCGTGGGCGAAGGCGCCGATGTTGTGGAAGGCGTCGGTGACGCCCGTGGCGATGCCGTCTGCGCTCACTCTGCCGAACCGCTGCTCCAGGAGGCGGAGGATCCGTCCTCACGTCATGGGTGCCCATGGCCCGGCGGAAATGCAACCGCCGGGATGCGGGCGCTGGCGCAGACATATGTGCGGTTGGGGCCGAGGGCAACCGCGCCGCTCAATGGCCCTCGTGGCCCCGGGGCCGTCAGACCAGGCTGGCGGCGACCGTGGCGAGGGTCAGGAGGGCGTACATTGTCGCCAGGACCATCACGCCTCTGAGAAATTCCACGTTCATGGCTTCACTCCGTTTTTAACCTCCAGGCGGCGAATCTCGGTCCGGTTCGCCTTGACTTGAGGTGAAGTTAGGGGTGAGCGGTTGAACGGGGTTTGAAACGGCCATTCATCGGATATTCATGCGAAAAACCTGAGTTTTCCGCACTTTTCAGTCCGCGTGTCCGGCGCTACTCTCGGTGGCGGGAGGAGTGGGCTCCATGGTTCTGCGCCATTTGACAGTGCTGTTCTGCCTGGCGGCGGCCCTGCTGGCGATGACGGCATGGCCGCAACAGGCATGGGCGGGCAAGCGTCTGGCGCTGGTCATCGGCATCGACAGCTACCGTGAGATTCCGGTGCTCCAGAAGGCGACCGGAGACGCCCGGGCCCTGAGCGCCGCCTTGCAGTCGCTGGGCTTCGACGTGACCACCGTGCTTGACGCGGACCGGCGGACGCTCAACCGCAGCGTCGCCGAGTTCCAGGCGCGGCTGGGGGTGGGAGACATCGCGCTTGTGCATTTTTCCGGCCACGGGGTCGAGCTGGACGGACAGAACTACCTGCTGCCCTCCGACGTGCCGCGTCCCCAGTCCAGCGGCAAGGACTTCGTGAAGTCGGAGTCGCTCGGCATGGCCGAGTTGATGGAACGGGTGGCCGCCAGCGGCGCGCGCACGCGGATATTCATCATAGATGCCTGCCGCGACAATCCCTTCGCGCAGTCCGGTGTGCGCGGCATCGGCACCTCGCGCGGCCTGGCCCGGGTCGAGGCGCCCGCCGGTACCTTCATCATGTATTCCGCAGGCTATGGGCAGCAGGCGCTCGACCGGCTGGGGGACGGCGACAAGGAATCCACATCGGTCTACACGCGGGTGCTGCTGCAAGAGCTCTCCCGGCAGGGCAAGCAGATTTCCGAGATCGCACGCGATGTGCGGCTGGAAGTGGAGCGGATGGCGCGGTCGCTGGGCCACGAGCAGCGCCCCGCCTACTACGACGAGTTGAGTGCCGGCTTTTATTTCGCGGGCGCGCCGGATGCGCCGGCTCCCGCGCCCATGGCGAGCGCAGGCGTCGCCCCGCAGATCCGTACGCCTCCGGACGCGCTGAACGAGCGTGTCGCCTTCGAGACGGCGAAATCCATCGACACGGAAGCGGCATGGGACGCGTTCCTGGGGCGGTTCCCGACCGGGTTCTACGCGGACATGGCAAAGGCGGCGCGGGACAAGCTGCAGCAGGCCGCATCCTCTCCGCCACCTGCATCAGTGCCGCCGGTGGCTTCGCTGGCCCCGCCGCCGCAGCCTCAGGGCACGGACGTGGGACGGGGAGCCGGCGCTCCTTCGAGCTACTGGAACCACAATGGCTCGGTCGTGTATCTCGTTGCCGAAGGGAACCGGCGCGCCTTCTATTACCACCGGCCCCGGAGCGGCATGCTGCAGGCGGGCGCGCGGCCGCATGACCTGCTGTTCGAGGGCTGGAAGGAGGGCAACAGCTACAAGGGCACCGCTTATCTGTTCTCGCCGGTCTGCGGCAAGGCCGCCTACCAGGTCAGCGGCTCGGTGCAGAACGGCGACCGGCGGGTGGTCATGCAGGGTACGGCGCCGAGGCGGGACAATTCCTGCCGGGCGGTGAGCTATTTCCGGGACAATCTGGTCTTCGACTACATGTCGCTGACGCCGCCGTGAGGGGCGGCGTCAGGCCGTACGGTGCGCGTAGACTCCCAGGAAGACCAGATCGGAAGAGCG
>JBFWSL010000059.1:0-14589 GCA_050248375.1 Hyphomicrobiales bacterium
TCTCGACCTTTGGGCGTCAGACGGGCATTCTTGTGGACGTTCATTCGGTCCCCCGGTGTGAAGTTGGTGTGTCGCAACTTCAGCTTCCCCGGTCCGGACCGAGTGGACAACCTCCTGGAAGTTCACACCTAGTCGCGGCGCGTTTCCCGCCGGTGACCATAGCGGTCTTCCCGGCGCCCGTAGCGCTCCTCGCGCCGGCGTTGGCGTTCTTCCTCCACCTGCGCCTCGAAGTGGTCGAGCAGCAGCCTCAGGTTGCGCTCGTTGGCGCGGAAGAAGATGTCGAATATGGAGCCCGCGACCGGGACCGCGGAGATGGCCGTGTCGATGGCGACGTTCGCGGCCATCCGGGCGATCATCGGTCCGGGCGCTCCGAGCTTGCGCGCCTGCAGCACCAGATGAGCGCTGATCAGCGTCGTGATCACGTCGCCCACCGCGGGCACCAGTCCGCCGATGGCGTCCCAGCCGAAACGGATGTTGGTGAGCGGGATGCGGTAGCGGCTGTCCATCAGCTCGCTGAGCCGGTCGAGATTTTGCAGCGCCTTCGCCCGCTCCGCGTCGAGCGGTGTCATGGCGAACGGGCCGGGCCGCGGCGCATATGCGCTAGGCGGTCAGATGCGAGACGTTCTTCACGACCGTGTAGCACTGCAAGCCCTCGCTGCCGCCCTCGCGCCCGTAGCCGCTTTCCTTGACGCCGCCGAAGGGCGTCTCCGCGCTGGAAGCAACGAAGTGATTGATGGAGAGGTTCCCCACTTCCACGCGCTCCGCGATCTGCTCCGCGTTCCCCGCCGAAGCCGTGAACGCGTAGGCCGCGAGCCCGTAGGGAAGCGCATTCGACTTCTCGATGGCCTCGTCCAGGGACTTCACCGGGTTGATCACCGCCAGCGGCCCGAACGGTTCCACCTGCATCGCCATGGCGTCGTCGGGCACGTCGGCGAGAACCGTCAGCGGGAAGAAATATCCGCGGTTGCCGATGCGCTCGCCGCCCGCCAGAACGCGCGCGCCCTTCGCCCGCGCGTCGGCCACGAACATCTCCATGGCCTCGATGCGGCGGAAGTTCGCCACCGGGCCCATGTCGTTGCTCTCGTCCAGCCCGTTGCCGATCTTCAACGCCTTCGCCTTCTCCGCGAAGGTCTGCGCGAAACTCTCATGCAGGCTCTCGTCGACGAAGAAGCGGGTCGGCGACACGCAGACCTGGCCCGCGTTGCGCGACTTTCCGATGACCGACTTGCCCGCCGTCGCCTGCGCGTCCGCGTCCTTGCACACGATCACCGGCGCATGTCCGCCCAGTTCCATGATGGCGGGCTTCATGTGCGTGCCGGCCAGCGCCGCCAGCGTCTTGCCGACCGGGATCGAGCCGGTGAAGGTCACCAGCCGCACCTGCGGCTTGGGGATCAGGTATTCCGAGATCGCCGACGGCTTGCCGAAGACGAGGTTCAGCACTCCCGGCGGCAATCCGGCGTCGGTGAAGGCCCGTGCCAGGTGCCAGGCGCCGCCGGGCGTCTCTTCCGACGCCTTGAGGATGATCGGGCATCCCGCCGCGAGCGCGCCGCCGACCTTGCGCGCCGGCGAGGTGACGGGGAAGTTCCAGGGCGAGAAGGCCGCGACCACGCCGATGGGCTGGCGCAGCACCGAATGGCGCATGCCGGGGCCGGACGGGATGATGCGGCCATAGACGCGCCGTCCCTCCTGCGCGTCCCATTCGATGATCTCGGCGGCGCGGAGCACTTCCAGCCGCGACTGGGCGATGGGCTTGCCCTGCTCCAGCGTCATGGTGACGGAGATGTCCTCGATGCGCTCGCGCATGAGACGGACCGCCTCGAACAGGATTGCGGCGCGCTCTTCCGGGCGCATGTCGCGCCAGACCCGGAAGCCGTCCTGCGCCGCGGCGAGCGCCGCGTCCAGATCGGCCCGCGTCGCGTGCGGCACGGTGCCGATGACGCTCTCGTCGGCCGGATTGATCACCGGCTCGCCATCGCGCTCGATCCACTCGCCGCCGATCAGCAGCTTCAGCTTCGGATAGGCGTGCTTCGCGTCAGCACCGTCCGCCATGGTCATCGCTCCTTGTACCGTCGCCCGGAGCACGGCCCCGGGCGACGGGCACAGTAGAGCCTTGACGGTCCGTGCTCAATCCCGCGCGGGCGGCCTCGGATCAACCCTTCACGATCAGCCCTTGGCGACCTCGTGCTTGGCCATCAGCTCCAGCGCCCGGACCATGGCGGAATGGTCCCATGCCGCGCCGCCATTGGCGCGGCAGGCGTTGAACAGCTCCTGCGCCGTGGCCGTGTTGGGCAGGGAAACCCCGATTTCCCGCGCGCTGGAAAGCGCCAGATTGAGGTCCTTCTGGTGCAGTTCGATGCGGAAGCCCGGATTGAAGGTGCGCTTGATCATGCGCTCGCCATGCACCTCCAGGATCTTGGACGACGCGAAGCCGCCCATCAGCGCCTCGCGCACCTTCGCCGGGTCGGCGCCCGCCTTGGAGGCGAACAGCAGCGCTTCCGCCACCGCCTCGATGTTGAGCGCCACAATGATCTGGTTGGCGACCTTGGCCGTCTGGCCGTCGCCGTTGCCGCCGACCAGCGTGATGTTCTTGCCCATCAGGTCGAACAGCGGCTTGATCTTGTCGAATGTGGCCTTGTTGCCGCCCACCATGATGGTGAGGCTCGCGGCCTTGGCGCCCACTTCGCCGCCCGACACCGGCGCGTCCAGATACTCGCAGCCCAGGTCGTTGATCTTTTTGGCGAAGGCCTTCGTCGCCATGGGCGCGATCGAACTCATGTCGATGACGGTCTTGCCCTTGCTCAGGCCGGCGGCGACGCCGTTCTCTCCGAACAGCACCTGCTCCACCTGCGGCGTATCGGGCACCATCACGATGACGACCTCCGAGGCCGCCGCGACTTCCTTCGCCGAGCCCAGCGTCTTCAGGCCCTTGTCGAGCAGTTCCTTCGGCGGCTTGGTCTTGTGCACGGCGGTCGAGACCGTGTGGCCGCCTGCGAGCAGATGGCCGGCCATGGGCGCGCCCATGATGCCAAGGCCGAGAAATCCGATATCGGTCATGTGTCGTCTCCTCCCGGAGTCATGTGCGTTCGCGCCCGGGCGCTACGCCTTCAGATAGGGCTTGATCCAGCCAAGGCCCTCGAGCGTCGTTTTCGCCGGCTTGTATTCGCAGCCGATCCAGCCCTTGTAGCCGATGCGGTCCAGATGGGCGAACAGGAAGGCATAGTTGATCTCGCCGGTTCCCGGCTCGTTTCGGCCCGGCGTGTCGGCAAGCTGCATGTGAGAGATCCTCGGCAGCAGCCGCTGCATGGTCGGGGCGAGATCGCCCTCCATGATCTGCATGTGGTAGATGTCGTACTGCATCCACACGTTGTCCGAGCCGATCTCCTTCATCAGCGCTTCCGCCTGCGCCGACGTGTTGAGATAGAAGCCCGGAATGTCGCGGGTGTTGATCATCTCCATCAGGCACCTGATACCGGCCTTGCCCATCTCGCCGGCGGCATGGCGGAGATTTTCGACATAGGTCTTGCGCACCGCGGCCGCGTCCGCGCCCTCGGGCGCGAGGCCCGCCATGCAGTGAAGCTGGGTGCAGCCGAGCGCCCTGGCATAGTCGATGGCGCGCGCGACGCCCTCGCGGAACTCGTCCACCCGGTCGGGACGGCAGGCAAGGCCGCGCTCGCCCTTCGCCCAGTCGCCCGCGGGCGTGTTGAACAGCACCTGCCTGAGGCCGTTGGCCTTGAGCCTGTCGGCAAGGTCGGTCTTATCGAAGTCGTAGGGGAACAGATATTCGACGCCCTTGAACCCGGCCTTCGCGGCAGCCTCGAAACGGTCGAGGAAGTCGGCCTCGTTGAAAAGCATGGTCAGGTTGGCCGCGAATTGAATCATCGTTTCCTCTCCCGTTTGTCGTTCTGCGGCAAGCGAATGGCCCGGACGCCGCCGCCCGGGCCGAAAGTCATATACCAGCGGACGCGTGAAAGGCTAGGCTGACTGGAGCACTCTGGCGGCTTCGGCGCGCGCGCCCGTCTTGTAGACAGGATATACGCCGAAAGTCTCGCCTAGCTGCTGCGTGAGGGCCAGCACCGCGTCGATATAAGGTGTTTCTACGCCGGTGATGCGGGCCATGTCCTGCACCGCGGTCAGCAGCGCGTCGAGCTCGATCTGGCGTCCCTTTTCCAGGTCCTGCAGCATTGAGGTGCGGTGCGCGCCGACCTTGGCCGCGCCGTCGATGCGCCGGGTCACGTCCACCTTGAAGCTGGCCCCGAGCCGCTCGCCGATCTCCTGCGCCTCCATCATCATGGCGCGCGCCAGCGCCCGCGTGCCGGGCGAGGTGGCGACAACGTCCAGCGTCGCCCGCGTCAGCGCCGAGATCGGATTGAAGCAGAGATTGCCCCACAGCTTCAGCCAGATGTCGTCGCGGATATCGTCGAACACGCGCGCGTCGAGCCCTCCCGCCGTCATCACTTCCGCGAGCGCCGTCACGCGCGCGGACCCGGTGCGGCCGGGCTCGCCGAGACCGAAGCGGTTGCCGTAGATATGCCTGACCACGCCGGGCTCGGCGATCTCGGTCGCGGGATAGACGGTGCAGCCGATGATCCGCTCCGGGCCGATGGCGTTCCACTGCCGGTCGTCCGGATCGACGCTGGGCAGCCGCCGTCCGGCATAGCGGCCTTCCAGCCCGTGGAAGTACCACCATGGCACGCCGTTCTGGGCCGTCACCACGGCGGTACGGGCGCCGAGCAGAGGCTCCATCCGTTCCGCGGTTTCCCACGCCTGATGCGCCTTGAGCGCGACGATGACATAGTCCTGCTCGCCGAGATCCTCCGGATCGCTCGAAGCCGGAAGCTGCTCCACGAGGCGTTCGCCGCCCATGTCGAGCGCGAGCCCCTTCTTGCGGATCGCCTCCAGATGCGCGCCGCGCGCGATCAGCGACACGTCGGCGCCGCCGCGCTTCAGCAGCACGCCAAGATAGCCGCCGATGGCCCCTGCTCCGTAAATGCAGATCTTCATGGCTCCACCCTCCTTGCGAGTGCGCTCTGTGCGGGAAACGGGCGCCCGGCGAACGGGGATTTAGAGGAGACGTTCGGGAACCCCGCCCGCCAGGCGCCTTTCACCAGACCGTCGGTCAGACGGTCTCCAGCGAACGCGTTTCAGGCTCCGCGAGATCGAGGGTCTCCTCGAACTCGTTCACCTGGTCGATTTCCATGCCCATCGAGATGTTGGTGACACGCTCCAGGATGCATTCGAGCACCACCGGCACCTGATGCTTAGCCATCAGCCTGCGCGCTTCCTTCACCGCCGGCCCGAACTCGTCCGGCCTGGTGATGCGGATCGCCTTGCAGCCGAGCCCTTCGGCCACCGCCACGTGGTCGACGCCATAGCCGTTTGTCTTCGCATTGATGTTCTCGAAGGCGAGGCTGACCTGGAAGTCCATGTCGAAGCCACGCTGCGCCTGGCGGATCAGCCCCAGATAGGCGTTGTTCACCACCACATGGATGAAGGGCAGCCTGAACTGGGCGCCCACCGCCAGCTCCTCGATCAGGAACTGGAAGTCGTAGTCGCCCGACAGCGCCACGATCTCGCGGTCCGGGTCGTCGGCGCGCACGCCGAGCGCCGCCGGCAGCGTCCAGCCCAGCGGGCCGGCCTGTCCGCAGTTGATCCAGTTGCGGGGCTTGTAGACATGCAGCATCTGCGCGCCCGCGATCTGCGACAGGCCGATGGTGGTGACGTAGCAGGTGTCGCGGCCGAAGGCGGCGTTCATTTCCTGGTAGATGCGCTGCGGCTTGATCGGCACGTTGTCGAAGTCGGTCTTGCGCAGCATGGTCTTCTTGCGCTTGAGGCAGGCGGCCGGCCACGCCTTGCGGTCCTTCAGCTTGCCCTGCATCTGCCAGTCGGTGGCCACGGCCACGAACTGCTCCAGCGCCGCCCTGGCGTCGGAGACGATGCCGTAGTCGGGCATAAACACCCGTCCGATCTGCGTCGGCTCGATGTCCACGTGAACGAATTTGCGGCCTTTCGTGTAGACGTCCACCGAGCCCGTATGCCGGTTGGCCCAGCGGTTGCCGATGCCGAGCACGAAATCGGAGTCGAGGAAATTGGCGTTGCCGTAGCGGTGGCTGGTCTGCAAGCCCACCATGCCGGCCATGAGCGGATGATCGTCGGGAATGCTGCCCCAGCCCATCAGGGTCGGGATCACCGGAACGCCGGTGATCTCGGCGAGCTCCACCAGCAGGTCGCCGGCGTCGGCATTGATGATGCCGCCGCCGGCCACGATCAGCGGCCGCTCGGCCGCGTTCAGCATGGCCATCGCCTTCTCCGCCTGGCGGCGCGTGGCGGCGGGACGCTGCACCGGCAGCGGTTCGTAGCCGTCGGGATCGAACTCGATCTCGGCCATCTGCACGTCCACCGGCAGATCGATCAGCACCGGACCCGGACGCCCCGAACGCATGATGTGGAAAGCCTTCTGGAAGACGTAAGGCACGAGCGCGGGCTCCTGCACCGTGACGGACCATTTGGTGACAGGCCGCGCGATCGACTCGATGTCCACCGCCTGGAAGTCCTCCTTGTGCAGCCGGGCGCGCGGCGCCTGGCCGGTGACGCACAGGATCGGAATGGAGTCGGCCGACGCCGAGTAGAGGCCGGTGATCATGTCGGTGCCCGCCGGACCGGAGGTGCCGATGCACACGCCGATATTGCCGGCCCGCGCCCGCGTGTAGCCTTCGGCCATGTGGGACGCGGCTTCCACGTGACGGGCCAGGACATGCCGGATCGAGCCGCGCGTCTTGAGTGCGGCATAGAGCGGATTGATCGCCGCGCCCGGCACGCCGAAAGCGCAGGACACGCCTTCCAGCTCCATCACCCGGACCGCCGCTTCCGTCGCCCTCATCCGTGCCATCTGGAAAATCCTCCCGTCGCATCCTTTACCGGACTGCTCCGCATTAAATGGCCGCGGCGTCCGGATGTCAATATTTATGGAAATGAATTCCATGATATGGAAATCAACTTCAACCCTGATATATAAATGGATTAATTTGTATGATGCGTCATTTTGACATATGAATGGAAGATAATTTCATACGCTTCCTTCCGGCGTTCAAGCCGCCGTTGCCGGGCCGCGCGGAATCGCCTACTTCCTGATCCAGAGGAGCAATCCGCGCCATGCCGCGCACCATCCAGTTCAAGCGCCCGCGCGGCCGTCCCGCCGCCGCCGGAGTGGCCGCACAGGCCGGTTCCGTCCAGTCGCTGGACCGGGCGCTGGCGCTGATGGAGCTGATCGCGGCGGAGGACGGCATCAGCCTGACCGACCTGTCCCAGCGCGCGGGCCTGGCGCCCTCCACCACCCATCGCATCCTCGGCACCCTCGAGGCGCATGAATATGTCAGCCATGACAGCGACCGCGGCCTGTGGCTCATCGGCGTGAGGGCCTTCGAGGTCGGCTCCGCTTTCCTGCGCAACCGCAAGCTGTTCACCATCGGCCGCGCCATCATGCGCGGCCTTGCAGAGGCGACGGGAGAATCCGTCAATGTCGCCGTCGAGGACGATGGCGGCATCGTCTACATCTCCCAGATCGAATCGCACCACCCGATCCGCGCCTTCCAGAGGCCGGGTTCCCGCGGCAGCCTGCACGCCTCGGGCATCGGCAAGGCGCTGCTCGCCGCGCGGTCCGACGAGGAGGTGCGCGCGCTGCTGCAGCGCACCGGCCTGGAGCGGTTCACGCCCAAGACGCTGGACGAGCCCGCGCGCCTGTTCGCCGACCTCGCCGTGATCCGCAGGCGCGGCTGGGCCATCGACGACGAGGAGCGCCAGTCGGGAATGCGCTGCGTCGCCGCTCCGATCTACAACGAGTATGCCGAAGCCATCGCCGGCATCTCCGTCACCGGCCCCACGGTGCGCATGACCGACGAGCGCCTCGGCGAGTTCGGCCCCCTGGTCAAGCGCGCGGCAGCCGAGATGACCCGCTCCAACGGCGGCCGCGATCCGGCTGCGCCTTCCCGCTGAACTGCTTTTCCTCGCGCCCCTGCCCTTGCGCCGGAACCGGCTTCGCCCGATAAATCTGCCGGTATTCTCTTCAGGGCGCGCCGCGCCTCCCGCAAGCGAAAGGACGCCCGATGGGCTTCGTCATCCCGCAGCCGCCCCAGCCTGTTCTTCCGGTCGAAGGCTCCAGCGACACCTTCCCCATCCACCGCATCTACTGCGTCGGCCGCAACTACGCCGAGCACGCCATCGAGATGGGCCACGATCCCGACAAGGAGCCTCCCTTCTTCTTCCAGAAGAACCCCGACAACGTGCTGGTGGGCAAGGACTTCCCCTATCCGCCCGCGTCGAAGGACGTGCACCACGAGATCGAAATGGTGGTGGCGCTGAAGTCGGGCGGCAGGGACATTGCGCTGGCGAAGGCTCTCGATCATGTCTACGGCTACGGCGTCGGCGTCGACATGACCCGCCGCGACCTTCAGGGCGAGGCCAAGAAGCTCGGCCGCCCCTGGGAAGTCGGCAAGGCCTTCGAGGACTCCGCGCCCTGCACCGGCCTCGTGCCTGCGGCCAGGATCGGCCATCCGTCTTCCGGCAAGGTGTGGCTGGACGTGAACGGCGAACGCCGCCAGACCGGCGACCTCAACCAGATGATCTGGAAGGTGCCGGAGATGATCGCCTGCCTGTCCGGCCTGTTCACGCTCGCGCCCGGCGACCTGATCATGTCGGGCACGCCCGCGGGCGTCGGCCCGGTCAGCCGCGGCGACGTGCTCACGGGCGGCGTCGAAGGCGTCGGCGAGATAGGCTTCAAGGTGGTCTAGGAGGGGCGCGGCCCCGGAAGGACGACGAACGATGACCGGCCTCATCCTGCACAACTATCCCCAGTCGCCCGTGGCGGAGAAGGTCCGGGTGGGCCTGGGCATCAAGAAGCTGGCCTGGTCGTCGGTCGAGATCCCGCGCCTGCCTCCCAAGCCGGACGTGGTGCCGCTGACCGGAGGCTACCGGCGCACGCCGGTGCTGCAGGCCGGCGCCGATGTCTACTGCGACAGCCAGTGCATCCTGCGCGAACTCGACCGCCGCTTCCCCGAGCCGACCTTTTTCCCGGGCGGCGGCCATGGCGTTCCCTGGGGCGTCTCCCGCTGGACCGACGGCGAACTGTTCACCCGGGCCGTGGCCGTGGTCATCGGAACCAGCGCCGCCCAGATGCCGCCCGAATGGGTGAATGACCGCGGCCGCCTCTATTTCGGCAGCGGCTTCGATGTCGACCGGCTCTCGGCGGACGTCGCCCACAACGCCGCGCAGGTCCACGCCCAGCTTGGCTGGATCAACGACCGCCTTTCGGGGCGCGATTATGTTCTGGGCTCCGGGCCCGGCCTGCCCGACGCGCTGTGCTACCACATCGTCTGGTTCCTGCGCGCGCGCTGGAAGGAGGGCCCGGCCATGATCGACTCCTTCCCCGCGCTGGCCGCCTGGGAGAAGCGCGTCGAGGCCATAGGCCACGGTAGCCCGACGCCGATGACCCCTGCCGAGGCCCTGGACATCGCTGCCAGGGCGGAACCGCGCACGCCGGAAGGCTTCGACCCGAAGGACCCGCAGGGACTCAAGCCGGGCATGACCGTGGCGGTCACGCCCATGGGCGACGGCGGCGATCCGGCGGTGAAGGGAACCGTGCGCCACGCCGGCAGGGACACCATCGCGCTCCTGCGCAGGGACGGCCGCGTCGGGGATGTCTGCGTCCACTTTCCGCGCGTCGGCTACCGTGTGACGGTGCTCTAGGATCAGCCGCCTAACAGCAACTTCCAGGCCAGCCCGGCCAGCGCCGCCACGGCGAGCGTCGGCAGCATGCCCGCCCTGAAGCGCAGCATGACCAGCAGCGCCATTCCCGCCAGCGCCAGCGCCGCCCAGTCGAGCGACGCAAGCTCCGGCGTATAGAGCCGCAACGGTCCGTGCCGGACTTCCCGCACCTCGCCGAACACAACATGCAGGCCGAACCAGATCGCCAGGTTCAGGATCACGCCGACCACCGCCGCCGTGATGCCCGAGAGGGCGGCGCTCAGGCTCCTGTTGCCGCGCAGCGCCTCGATCCAAGGCGCCCCGAGGAAAATCCACAGGAAGCAGGGAACGAAGGTGACCCAAGTGGTCAGCATCGCCGCGAGCACGCCCGCGGTCATGGGGTCGAGACCGCCCGGAGCGCGGAACGCGCCCATGAAGCCCACGAATTGCAGCACCAGGATCAGCGGGCCGGGCGTCGTCTCGGCCAGCCCCAGCCCGTCCAGCATTTCGCCGGGCGCCAGCCAGCCGAAGCCCTCCACCGCCTGCTGCGCCACATAGGCCAGGACCGCGTAGGCGCCGCCGAAGGTGACCACGGCCATCTTGGAGAAGAACAGCGCCTCCTGCGTGAAAACGCTCCCGCTGCCTGCCGCGGACCAGATGAGCGCGATGGGCCCGAACCAGAGCAGCAGGCAGACCAGGGTGACGGAAACGGCGCGGCCGGGCGAAGGCTTCGTGTGCGCGAGATCGGCGTCGGTGACCGCCTCCTGCCCCATGTCGCGAGTGCCCGTCTTCGATGGCCCGTGGCCCGCGCCCGCGAACAGCTCCGGCCGCAAGCGGCCACCGATGAAGCCGGCCGCCAGCGCGGCGATGACGATGACCGGAAACGGCACCGCGAAAAAGAAGATGGCCACGAAGGCCGTCGCCGCCAGCAGCACCAGGGTCCAGCTTCTCAGCGCCCTCCTGCCGATCCTGACCACCGCCTCGATCACCACCGCCAGCACGGCGCATTTGACACCGAAGAAAAGCGCCTCGACGAAAGTCAGTTCGCTGAAGCCCGCATAGAGGATGCTGAGCAGCAGGATCACCAGCGCGCCCGGCAGCACGAACAGCGTGCCCGCCACCAGCCCGCCCGCCGTGCGGTGCAGCAGCCAGCCCACATAGGTGGCGAGCTGCTGCGCCTCGGGCCCGGGCAGCAGCATGCAGTAATTGAGGGCATGCAGGAAACGCGCGTCGCTGATCCAGCGCTTCTCCTCCACGAGGATGCGGTGCATCAGCGCGATCTGGCCCGCCGGCCCGCCAAAGCTCAGCAGGCCGATGCGCAGCCAGACGCGGAACGCCTCCATGAACGAAGGGTGGGGCGGCCGGTCCGTTTCCCTGGGCCGTTCCCCGCCGCTCATACAGGCGCTCCGCTGCATGAGGCGAGCCTTTCCTTCGCGCCGTAGGGCAGGTTGAGGCAGGCCAGCCCCGAACCGAGCGCCCGCTGCCGGCCCGGCGCGAACACGATCTCGCTCTTCCACAACGGCCCGCCGGCGGTCTCGAGCTGGGCGAGCAGGCCCGCATGCGGCGCGCCTTCCAGCAGCGGGTACCAGACGAGGATGGAGCCTTCGGGCCACTTCCGCCGCATTTGCACCGCCGTCTTCCCCGCCGCCTCGAACTCCGACTTTACTTCATAGCTGGGGTCGATGACAGCCAGCCCGCGCCGGGGCCGCGGCGGCGAGATGGCGAGCAGGCCTTCCAGCCCGTCGCGCCTGTGGATGCCAACGTCCGGGCCCTTCACTGCACGTTTGAGCGCGGCGTGCTCCCGCGGATGCAGTTCTATCAGGTGGAGCCGGTCGCCCGGCCGCAGCAGAAGTTTCGCGATCATCGGCGAGCCGGGATAGGCCGTGTCCCCATGCCCTGCCCGGCACAGGGCAATGGCCCGCATATAGGGATGGCTCGCCGCCAGCCCGCCCGAGGCCAGCAGCCTGACGATGCCTGCCCCGGCCTCGCCCGTCTTGCGGGCCTCGGGCGAGGCGAGATCATAGAGACCGCGCCCCGCATGGCTCTCCATGTAGGTAATGGGCCGCGGCTTGGCCGTCAGCGCCTCCAGCAAGACCGCAAGCGCGGCGTGCTTGTGCACGTCCGCCGGACCGCCCGCGTGATAGCCGTGCTGGTAGGACAACATGGGACAGATTTCTCCGCCGGACGGACCGCCAAGGCAAGCGTCCCGGCGGCCGGTTCCAGCCATTGAAATTCGCGGCGGTCGAGGCAGAATGCCCGTCCCCGCCCCGTCCGCTGCCGAGCCCGTTGCGCCCCATGTCCCTGAAAGACACCTACCAGACCCTGCAGGAGTTCATCGCGCCCGCGCGCGAAAGACTTGCCGACCGCACCTGGGATTACCTGATGGGCGGGGCGGACACCGAAACCACGCTGCTGCGCAACCGCCAGGCACTGGACAGCCTCGCCTTCCGGCCCCGCGTACTGCGCGACGTGGAGACGGTGAGCGCTCGCGCCGGACTCTTCGGCCGCGACCTGCGCCTGCCGCTCATCCTCGCCCCCATCGGCTCCCTGCAGGACATCGTGGACGGCGGCGGCAGGGCGCCCGCGCGCGCGGCCGCGGAATTCGGCGTGCTGCACATGCTGAGCTCGGTCTGCCTGCCGGAAATGGAGGAGGTGGCCGGCGCCACCGGCGGCTATCCCGGCCTCTACCAGCTCTATGTGCGCGGCGACGCGGCATGGGTGGACGCACGCATCGAGCGCGCCATCGCTGCGGGCTACGCCGCCTTCTGCTTCACGGTCGATCTCGACGCCTACGGCCGGCGCGAACGCGACCTCGTCGCCCGCTACATCGCCACCGCGCGCCAGCGGCTGCACGGCGAGGAACATCAATCGCGCTTCTGCTGGAAGGACATCGGACGCATCCGCGCGAAATACGCCATACCGCTCATCCTCAAGGGCATCGCCACCGCCGAGGACGCGCGCATCGCCGTCGATCATGGCGTGGATGCCATCTACGTCTCCAACCATGGCGGACGTCAGCTCGACCACGGTCGCGGCGCCATCGACATCCTGCCGGAGGTGGTGGAGGCCGCCGGCGGCAGGGCGGAGATCATCTTCGACGGCGGCGTCATGCGCGGCACCGACGTGGTGAAGGCGATGGCTCTGGGCGCGACCGCCGTCGGCATCGGGCGGCTTCAGGGCCTCGCGGCGGCGGCGGCGGGAGAGGCCGGCATCGTGCGCATGCTGGAGTTGCTGGAAACGGAAATCCTGATCTGCCTCGCCCTGCTCGGCGTCAACGGCTGGGACGGCCTCGGCCCCGGCCATCTCCACCGGGAGGCGCCGGTCGCCACGCCCGCGCCGTTCAGCGCCTTCCCCCTGCTCGACCCCTTGCCGGGCAAGCCCTGAGCGGCCTCTTTCGCGCCTGATTTCCCTGGATTTCCAGCCTGTCAGGCCGGTTTCACCGGCACCGCGCCCGGTCCTGGCGCACGCCCGGCCGGGAACCGGAACCCTGTCTCGCCGTTTTTCAATCAAATGCAACAGGCAGGCGGGGACGTCACGGGACGTTCTCTGGCGGCAGTCGCCGCCGGCCCTGAGGATTTCGCAAGCGGACGCATATCGGCATGGAAACCCGCATGGAAAATCGGATGAACGGCATTCTCGCATCGATCAGGTCGGGCAAGGGCCCCGCCGTCGTCGCGATCATCGTGCTGGCCCTCGTCGTGGAGGCGCTGGACGCGGGTTTCGGCCTCGAGGCCATGGCCAGCGGCAACCTCGCGCCCGACGGCTTCATCAGCCTCGCCGACGTGGTCATGGGAATAACCGCCGCCTGGCTCATGCGCCTGTGACCGCCCGCGCGCAGGAATCGCAAGGACATCGAGCGCAATCACCGGAGGAGGACCATCGTGAAGATCATTCACCGCTCCGCCATCGCCACTTTCGCCATGCTGCTGGCGGGTGCGCCCGCGCTGGCGGCGAACGACCAGCCCCGAACCCCCGACGCCACCCGAACCGGCGTGGAGCAGGTGGACAGGAACACGCCGCCGCAGTCGACGGAGGACGCACTGGCCGATCTGCGGCGCAAGACCGTCGAGCAGAAGGACGCCGCGGTCGAGGCGGCCCGCAAGATCATGGCCGACCTGCGCGTGGCCGTGGAGCAGACCCGGCAGCGCATGCGGCAGCTCGGCGAGGACGCGGAGCAGAAGTGGCGGGAGACCAGTGCCGTCCTCCAGAAGCAGCTCGACGAGGCGGAGACCAGCCTGAAGGAGTTGCAGGCCGCGGCCGCGGAGAAATGGGAAGAGGCCCGCACCGCCGCCGCCGATGCCCTGGAGAGAGCGTCCCGCAGCCTGGAGAAGAAGGGCTGACGGCGGCCGCCGGGCACGCCGGAATCAGGAGAATTCCGGGCCGGGAACCGGCCGCCAGGCCGGCCCCGCGAGACCCGAAACGCATGAATTGACGACGACTACAGGAAAGGAGAAAGCGATGCTTGGATGGGCACTGACGTTTCTGGTGGTAGCGATCATCGCCGCCATCCTCGGCTTTGGCGGTGTCGCCGCCGTCTCGGTCGAGATCGCCAAGATCATCTTCTTCGTCGCCATCGCCCTGTTCGTGATCATGCTGATCGCGAACCTGGTGAGTGGCCGGCGGCCGCCCAACCCGCTGTAAGGTTTGGCGGAACTGAATTGCGGGCCGGGGCTCTGCCCCGGCCCGCCCGCACGTCCGGGGCCCGACCGGTCCCGCCGGATTTCACCTCTTCGAAATGAAAGGGACTGCCATGGGTCTGGAAATCGGTGGCCTGCTCGGCCTCATCATCCTCATCGCCGACGTCTGGGCGATCCTGAAGATCATGCAGAGCGGCGCCAGCACCGGCACGAAGGT
>JBFWSL010000060.1:0-14552 GCA_050248375.1 Hyphomicrobiales bacterium
GTCGCAGGCCTCGAGCAGCTTCCTGAAGACCTCGGTTCCCTCCTTGGTCTTGGTGTCGAGGGTGATCGAACGCTTGTTGTGGTTCAGCATGGTGAAATTGAGGCTGTCCGCGTCGGGAACGTCGCGGAGCTGGCCCCGGGTCGCGTCGCCGACGCCGGGGCGCTCCACCTTGATCACGTCCGCGCCGAACCAGGCCAGCAGTTGCGTGCAGGTCGGTCCCGACTGAACATGGGTCATATCCAGGATGCGGACCCCTTCGAGAGCTTTCATCGCGTGCACCTGTTTCTGAAAGGTTGAAGTTGGAGCGGGCTACTTCTTCGCCACCACGCTCTGCGGATTGAGATTGCCGATGCGGCCGCTTTCGGTTCCGGCCTTCTCGTCGATGACGGCGTTGACAAGCGCGGGCTTGCCGGAATCCATCGCCTCGTTGACGGCGCGGCGGAGTTCATCGGGCGAGGTGGCGTAGTAGCCGGCGCCGCCGAAGGCCTCCATCATCTTGTCGTAGCGCGCGTCCTTGACGAACACGGTGGTGGCCACGTCCGCGCCGCCCGACGGGTTCACGTCGGTGCCGCGGTAGATTCCGCCGTTGTTGAAGACCACCACGCAGACCGGCAGCCCGTACCGGCAGATGGTCTCGATCTCCATGCCCGAGAAGCCGAAGGCGCTGTCGCCCTCGACCGCGAGCACCGGATGCCCGGTCTCCACGGCGGCCGCGATCGCCTGGCCCATGCCGATGCCCATGATGCCCCAGGTGCCCACGTCGAGGCGCTTGCGGGGCTGGTACATGTCGATGATGCTGCGCGCGAAGTCGAGCGTGTTGGCGCCCTCGTTCACCAGGATGGTCTCGGGACGCTCCTTGATGATGGTGCGCAGCACGCCGAGAGCGCCCTGGAAATCCATCGGCACGTTGTTGTTCTGCAGCTTCGGCGCCAGCCGGGCGACGTTGCTGTCCACCTTGTCGCGGATGGTCTTGATCCAGTCCGCCGGAGGCTTGGTCCACTTGGCGCCCATGCCGTCGAGCAGGGCCTTCACGCAGGAGCCGATGTCGCCGACGACAGGCGCGGCGATCTCCACGTTGGAGTCCATCTCCCTGGGCTCGATGTCCACCTGGATGAACTTCTGCGAGCCGGGCGCACCCCATGTCTTGCCCTTGCCGTGCGACAGCAGCCAGTTCAGCCGCGCGCCAATCAGCATCACCACGTCGGCTTCCTTCAGCACCAGCGAACGTGCCGCGCCCGCCGACTGCGGATGGGTATCGGGGAGCAGGCCCTTGGCCATGCTCATGGGCAGGTAGGGGATGCCGCTCTTCTCGATGAAGGCGCGGATGTCGTCGTCGACCTGCGCGTAGGCGGCGCCCTTGCCGAGGATGACGAGCGGGCGCTTGGCGCCCTTCAGCAGCTTCAGCGCGCGGTCGATCGAGTCCCTGGAAGGAATCTGCGCCGGGGCCGGGTCGATCACCTTGACCAGCGACTGCTTGCCCTTGGCCGCGTCGATGGCCTGGCCGAGAAGGGCGGCGGGAAGATCGAGATAGACGCCGCCGGGGCGGCCCGAGACCGCGGAGCGGATGGCGCGGGCGATGCCGATGCCGATGTCCTCCGCGTGCAGCACGCGATAGGCCGCCTTGCACAGCGGCTTGGCGATGGCGAGCTGGTCCATCTCCTCGTAGTCGCCCTGCATCAGGTCGACGATCTCGCGCTCGGACGAGCCGGACATCAGGATCATCGGGTAGCAGTTGGTGGTGGCGTGGGCCAGCGCGGTGAGGCCGTTGAGGAAGCCGGGCGCCGACACCGTCAGGCACACCCCGGGCTTCTTGGTCAGATAGCCGGCGATGGCCGCGGCGTAGCCCGCGTGCTGCTCGTGGCGGAAGGAGAGGACCCTCATGCCCTCGGCCTGCATGTAGCGGCCAAGGTCCGTGATCGGAATGCCCGGCACGTTATAGATCGTGTTGATGCCGTTCAGCTTGAGCGCGTCGATAAGCAGGTGGAAGCCGTCGGTCAGCTCCTGCGGAGCTTCGGTGTCGGCGGGCTTGAGAGCCTTTGCGGTCGCGGACATCGTCATTACTCCCCGGAGAATACGTGCCGATAACCCTGGCGACCGGCGCCACGGCGGGCTTCATGCTCAAGAAGGCTTTTCGTAGTGGCCGGCATTTCGCGACCCTCCTCTCTTTCGTCCCCGAATTTGAAAGTCTTCTCTTTGCTCAGGCCGACGCGAAGTACTTCTCCACGTGGGCCTTGAGGTTCAGCGTATGCTCCCGCACCAGGCGTTCGGCGAGTTCGGTGTCCCGCGCCTCGAGCGCTTCGATAATGTGCAGGTGATCGACGATCGAGCGGCTCGCCCGGTCGTCCTCCGAGATCGTGCGGGCGCGGATGGCGCGCACATGCATGAACAACCCGCTCGCCATCTCGTTGAGCAGCTTGCACTTGCTCATCTTCAGGATGGCGGAGTGGAAGCGGATGTTGGCCTCGGAATACTCGTCGATGCGCGCCTTCACCCTGCTGCCGTCGATGGTGGCGAATTCGCGCAGCGCGGCGATTTCCTCGTCGCCGGCGTTCTGCGTGATCAGGCGCGCGGCCATGCTCTCCAGCGCCGCCCATACCGTGATCATCTCAAGGATTTCCTCCTTGGACTTGCGCACGATGTAGATGCCGCGCCGCGGCACGATGTTGACCAGGCCTTCCTGGTCCAGACGCGCCAGCGCCTCGCGCAACGGCGTGCGCGAGATGCCGAACTGTTCCGACAGGCGGCGCTCGTCGAGCCGCAGTTCCGCGTTCTCGTCGTAGATGTTCATGCTCGTGATCGCGGATTTCAGCGACTCGTAGATGCGCGACTTGAGGCTGAAACCTTCCTCGATCGGTTTGATTTCGAGCTGCAGGTTATCCATTGGTCCACCTCAAGGCCTGAAACCGCCATCCCGCGCGGGAACGTGCCGGGCGAGTCCGTGGTTCACTGGTATACCATACACCACAGCCACGAAGCCCCGCAACACACAGTTGCCTGCGAATCGGCGGAAAACGCCCGTTCCGTAACGTTCGCAATGGGTGACCCGCGCCCACTATCGCCTCGGACCGCTGCGCCTGGCGGGAGACTTGCCCCGGCTCGCGGGCTTCGATGCGCCGGCCTTCGCCATTTCCGCACCGCCCGCCTCGTCCTCGTCGCCGGGAAACTCGCCGCGGCGCTTGTAGGCCAGGTAGACCGGGTAGACGATCAGCCCGAGCGCGCACAGGAAGATGATGGCCGAAAGCGGACGGGTGAAGAAGACGGTCCAGTCGCCCCGCTCGCCCACCATGGTCTGGCGGAATGTGCTTTCCGCCAGCGGACCCAGCACTATGGCCAGCACCAGGGGCGCCATCGGATAGTCCAGCTTGCGCAAGAGGTAGCCGGCGGCGCCGAACAGCAGGATCAGCCACGGATCGAACATGCGGCTGTCGGGCGCGAAGCCTCCCACGAAGCACAGCACGAAGATCAGCGGCGCCAGGATGGTGAAGGGCATCCTGAGCACCCACACGAAGAGCGGGATCAGCGCAAGGTTGATGATCAGGGTGAACAGGTTCGCCGAGTAGAGGCTCGCCGTCAGGCCCCAGACGAATTCCTTCTGCTCGACGAACAGCAGCGGCCCGGGCGTCAGGCCCCAGATGATCATGCCGCCAAGCAGGATCGCCGTCGTGGGCGATCCCGGAATGCCGAGGGTGAGCATGGGCAGCATGGAGCCCGTGCTGGCGGCGTTGTTGGCGCATTCCGGCGCGACGACGCCGTTGATGGCGCCCTTGCCGTAAAGGCTGGGATCCCTCGACATGCTCTTGGTCATGCCATAGGCCATCAGCGAACCCGGCGTCGCGCCGGCCGCCGGCAGGATTCCGACGAAGTAGCCCAGGAAGGAGGACAGCACCATCACCCGGCCCGACCGCCGCAGTTCGCCGAATGCGGCGAACATGCGCGAGACCGTGAACTTGTGCGATGCGATCTCCACCTTTCCCTTCGATTGCTCCATCGTCCACAGCATCTCGCCGATGCCGTAGATGCCGATGGCGAGAACGATGAAGGAGATGCCGGCGTAGAAGCCAGGCAGGTCGAAGAAGATCAGCCGCGGACGTCCGGAGATGATGTCGAGCCCCACCGCCGACAGCACGAGTCCCAGAAGGATCATGAAGATCGTCTTCGGGATGTCGTCGCCGCCAAGGCCGATGAAGGTGGCGAAGGCCAGAACCATGAGCGCGAAGCTCTCGGCGGGGCCGAATTTGAGCGCGAAGTCGGCGAGGGGAGGAGCGAACAGGGTGAACAGGATCACGGAAATGGTGCCGCCCACGAAGGAGGCGACGGCCGCCGCCACCAGCGCGTAGTCGGCCTTGCCCTGCATCGCCAGCGGCCGTCCGTCGAAAGTCGTCGCCACGGCGGTGGACGCCCCCGGTATGCCAAGCATGATCGAGGAAATGGCGCCGCCATACATGGCGCCGTAATAGATCGCGGCCAGGAAGATGATGGCTGCGGTCGGCGGCACGATGAAGGTTATGGGAAGCAGGATCGCCACGCCGTTCACGGAGCCGAGACCGGGCATGGCGCCGATGAACAGGCCGAGCAGGCAGCCCAGCACGAGCATGCCCAGATTGAGCGGTTCGAAGGAGACGGCGAACCCCTCCATCAGATGTGTGAAGACTTCCATGTCGTGCCTCGTGCGTTCCCTGTGTTCTTTCTTCTGTCAAATGCCGTTCTATGCGGCCGTGACGTCTGCTGAACGATCTGCCCCGTCTCCCGGGCGCGGGCGCAATTCACCCGTCGACAAACTTCCGTTGCGAAAAGCGGTCTGTTGTTTCGTCCTCTCGCGCTTCTTTCGGATCGGTGACGGGCTGCTCCCCCTTTTCCGGCCTCAGAAGATCAGCGCGTAGAGCGGATAGAAGAGAGGTTCGGTTATCCCTTTCGGGAAGATGATCTTCATCGCCCCCTCGAAGAAGAAGAACAGCGCGATGGGAGAGAGGACCGAGATCAGCCCGGTCGCGACCCAGCCATGCTTTCCGACGAAGCGGATGTAGAAGAGCAGAAAGAGAAAGATCGATGCGTAGGCTCCGATGAAGTGGGTGCCCAGCAGCATCAGGAAGATGGCCCCGACGGTGACGGACACCATCTGCAGCGTATGCTTGTCCATGAAGGGTTCTCTGGACTGGGCTTGCAGGGTCTTGCCCGTCCAGCCGCGCCAGAAGATCGCGACGCAGCACAGCAGCATCACCAGCGAAAGCCAGAAGGGGAAGGCGCCGCTGCCGGGGCCCTTCTGCGCCACCCAGCCGATCTGCAACGGCGGGAGCTGGCTCAGATACATGAGGTAGAGGGAGAAGAGACCCAGGATTACGGCCATGGTGAGTTCAGCGCGGCGCATGGGTTCCCCTCCCTCTGCCTCGATTTCGCGTGTCGGTCGGTGACCGGTCTGCGAGCTACTTGATCTCGCCCATGTCCTTCAGAAGGGCTTCATGCACCTTCTTCTCGGTCTGGAAGTAGGACTGCAGCTTGTCGCCCGTCAGCCAGGCGCACTGCAGAGCCTGCTTCTTGCAGTAGTCCTGCCATTCGGACGAGTCGTAGACCTTCTTGAACAGGTTCACGTACCAGTCGGCGGCTTCCTTCGAGATGCCGCCGGGGGCGACAACCGAACGCTGCATGAAATAGTTCATGTCCTGCTTGCCGAGCGAGGCGAAGGTCGGAACCTTCTCGAAGCCGGCAATCGGCTCGGGCGTGAAGGCCGCCAGCGGACGGGACTTGCCCGCCTGGAAGAAGCCCATCTGCTCGGAGGGATTGTTCACCGTGGACTGCACATGGCCGCCGACCAGATCCTTCGCGACCGCTCCGCCGCCCTTGTAGGGGACGTAGGTCATCTTCAGGCCATAGGCCTTCTCGAGCATGGCGGTGACCAGCGAGTCTTCCTGGCCGGTACCGGTGCCGCCCATCTTCCATTCGGCGCCCTTCTCCTTGACCGTCTTGATGTAGTCTTCGACGGACTTGATGTCGGAGTCGGAGCTCACCCAGAGGATGAAGGTGTCTTCCGCCAGCCGGGCGACCGGGGTGAACTCGGTGATGTCAACGCCGATGCCGGGATTGCGGAGGGGGGTGGTGTAATAGGAGTTCAGCGTCGCCATGATCACATGGTCGTCGCCCTTCTTGTCTTTCAGGTAACGCAGGGCCTCCGCGCCGGAGCCGCCGCCCTTGTTGATCGGGATCAGCGGGACAGGCGAGAGCTTGTGCTTTTCGACGATGCTCTGGATGAAGCGGGCGAGCTTGTCGGCGCCGCCGCCTTCACCCGCCATGATGACGAATTCGATCGGCTTCTTCGGCGTGAACTCAGCCATTGCCGGCTGGGTGAAAGCCGAAGCCGCCACCCCGAAACCGGCCGCAAGACCGACTCCGAGAATCAACCGTCTCGTGAATTTCATACCATTCCTCCCAGTTTTTTTATCGTGGGCACGGGGTGCGCCCGCGACGACTCTTCATTTTTTTGTTCCAAAACTCAATGGCCGGCCCGAGCCCTTACCGAGCATCTGATCTCGGCCTATTGGTTTGGTATGTGGTCCATTGTATACCAGTCAACAATCTGATGCAATTGCATTCGTTAACATGATTTAACTTCGGAACTCTTGGGCTTGCCGGATATGTCAAAAATCACGGTTCTCTGACAATTTTCGCCCGCTCGACAGTCACGTTGCTCTGGTATATGGTATACCACAAGGCCGCCCCGCGGATGCCGGGGACGGCACAAAAGGCTCCGAAAGCATTGCGGACCCGCCCGGTGAAGGCACCCGGCCGATGCGACAGGGGTTTGTCCTGGGGAGGACGCACGTTGGAGGGTGAAGGGCGATGAATCTTCACGAGTTCCAGGCCAAGGAAATTCTGGCGAGCTTCGGCATTCCCGTGCCGGTGGGCGAGATCGTCGAAACTGCCGAGCAGGCCGAACGGGCGGCGCGCCGGCTGCCCGGCAAGCGGTACGCTGTGAAGGCCCAGGTTCATGCCGGCGGCCGCGGCAAGGCAGGGGGCGTGGTCTTCGCCGCCTCGCCGGGCGAAGCCGGCAAGACCGCCGCGCAGATGCTCGGCCAGGTTCTCGTCACCGAGCAGACCGGGCCACAGGGGCGCACGGTCAGGCGCGTCTACGTCGAGGAGGCGGTGGACATCAACCGCGTTGCCTATGTGGCGGTGATGGTCGACCGTCTCAGTGGCCAGGTGGTGTTGATCGGCGCCAGCGAGGGGGGCGAGGATATCGAGGAGCGCGCTGCCCGCGATCCGCGCATCATCCAGTCGGCCCCGGTGCCCGCGGACGGACGCATGAAAGCTTCCGATCTCGAGAGCTTCGCGCGCAAGATCGGATTCGACGGCCTTTCCGGGGAGAAGGCCGCGGCCCTGTTCGCCGCCATGGCGAAGGCCTTCTTCGAGCTCGACGCGGCGCTCATCGAGATAAATCCGCTGGCGGTCACGAAGACCGGGGAACTGGTCGCCCTCGACGCGAAGATGATCCTCGACGACAACGCGATGTTCCGTCATGCCGACCTCAAGGGTCTCGCGGACCATGACGACCTCGATCCCGTCGAGTTGCAGGCCCAGGCCAACGAAATCAACTACGTGCGCATGGATGGCAACATCGGCGTGGTGGTGAACGGAGCGGGTCTCGCGCTCGCTACCCATGACATGCTCACCGACGCCGGCGGCGAGGCGGCCAACTTCATGGATATCCGTACCACCGCGACCAGCCTGCACATAGCCCGCGGTTTCGACCTGCTGCTGCAGAATCCGAATGTGAAAACGGTTCTCGTCAACGTGCATGGCGGTGGCCTGCAGCGTTGCGACACCATCGCCGAAGGCATCGGCGTTGCCATCAAGCGCGCGGACCGCGCCATGCCCATCGTCGTGCGCTTCGCGGGAAACAACGCCGACTTCGGCCGGACGCTGCTGAACAACTACGGCGTGCGCTATATCGAGGCTGACAACATGACCGACGCCGTCGAGAAGGCCGTCGAGGTCGCGCGCGCGGGGAGAGCCTGATGGCCATTCTCGTCAACGCCAGCACCAGGGTCCTCGTCCAGGGCATGACCGGCCGCACGGGCTCCTACCATACCGAGCGCGCCATCGCCTACGGCACCAACGTCGTCGCGGGCGTGCGGCCGGGCAAGGGCGGTACCCGGCATCTCGACCGGCCTGTCTTCAACTCCGTCAGGGAAGCCATGACCGAGACGGGTTCCGACGCCAGCCTCGTCTTCGTGCCGCCCGCCAACGCCGCCGCCGCCCTCATCGAGGCGATCGAGGCCGAACTGCTTCTGGTCGTCTGCGTCACCGAGCGCGTGCCCGTACTGGACATGGTGCGCGTGAAGGATGCGCTGGCGGGCTCCAAGACCCGTCTGGTGGGGCCGAACTCGCAAGGGGTGCTCTCGCCCGGCAAGTGCAAGCTCGGCGTCATGTCCACCGTGCATGAACTTGCCGGCTCCATCGGCATCGTGTCCCGCTCGGCATCGCTCACCAGCGAAATCGTGGCGGAGACCACGGGCATGGGCCTGGGTCAATCCACCACCGTTGGCATCGGCGGCGACGCGGTCCATGGCATCGGCTTCGTCGACTGCCTCGAGATGTTCATGGCCGACGACGAAACCGATGGTGTTATTCTGATCGGCGAGATCGGTGGCGCGGAAGAGGAAGCGGCGGCCGAGTGGATGCGCGGGGCGAAGCCCGCGAAGCCCGTCGTCGCCCTCGTCGCCGGACGTCACGCGCCGCCCGAGCGCCGCATGGGTCATGCCGGAACGCTGACCATGTTCGGTCGCGCCGGCGCCGAGCCGAAGATCAAGGCCCTGCGCGCCGCCGGTGCTCAGATCGCTCTCAGTCCTCAACACGCCGCCGAGCTGATGCGGCAAACCCTGTCGAGTTGATCGAATGAACGACATGTCCAGCAAGAGCGAAGGTCCGCGCCGCATCCACCCCGGCTCCGGCAGGCGCAAGGCCGCCATGTTTCCCAAGGGCCGCCTGCTCAAGGACGAAGAGCGCGCCGTCGTCCGCGGGCTGCTGGGCGACCGGCCGCGCCAGCGCGACATGCTGATCGAGTATCTGCACCTCATCCAGGACAGCGAGGGCTGCCTGCCCGCAGGGCTGCTGCAGGCGCTGGGGGAAGAGTTGCGTATCCCCATGGCCGAGGTTTACGAGGTTGCGTCCTTCTACGCGCATTTCGACATCGTGCGTGACGGGGAGGAGCCGCCCGCCCCGGTGACGGTGCGGGTGTGCGAGTCGCTGAGCTGCATGCTCGCGGGCGCCGAGAAGCTGATCGCCGAGCTTCAGGAGTCCGCGCCGGAGAATGTGCGCGTGCTGCGTGCTCCCTGCATGGGCCGTTGCGACACCGCTCCCGTCTGCGAGGTCGGCCACAACTTTCTCGATCATGTGGCCACGAAGGATGTGCTGAAGACGGTCGGGGAAAAGCATTTTCACCCCGTCATTCCGCGATATGCCGGATTGACCGACTATCGGAAGACGGGCGGATACCAGGTGCTGAAAGACTGCCTGTCAGGCAAGCGCAAGGTGGACGATGTCATCGCCACCCTGTCCGACGGGGGCCTTCGCGGCCTGGGCGGCGCCGGCTTCCCCACCGGCCGCAAATGGGGTCTCGTGCGCGGCGCGCCCGGACCGCGCCTGATGGCCGTGAACGGTGACGAAGGCGAGCCCGGCACCTTCAAGGACCGCCACTATCTGGAGACCAACCCGCACGCCTTCCTTGAGGGCATGCTCATCGGCGCCTGGGCGGTCGAGGCCGAGGCCGTCTATATCTACCTGCGCGACGAATACCCGGCCGCCCGGGAGATCCTGCTGAAGGAGATCGCCGCCGTCGAAAAGGCCGGGCTGGCCAAGCATGTGAAGATACACCTGCGCCGCGGGGCGGGGGCCTATATCTGCGGTGAGGAGTCGGCGATGATCGAATCGATCGAGGGCAAGCGCGGCTTGCCGCGCCACCGGCCGCCCTATGTGGCGCAGGTCGGCATCTTCGACCGTCCGACGCTCGTCAACAACGTGGAGACGCTCTACTGGGTGCCGGAGATACTCCGGAACGGCGCGGATTGGTTCGCCTCCAAGGGAAAGAACGGCGCCAGGGGGCTGCGCAGCTATTCCGTCTCCGGCCGCGTGAAGAGCCCCGGCGTCAAGCTGGTGGCCGCCGGCACCACGGCCCGCGAACTGATCAAGGATCACTGCGGTGGCATGCTCGACGGACACGCCTTCAAGGGCTATCTGCCCGGCGGCGCCTCCGGCGGCATCCTGCCCGCGTCCATGGCCGACATCCCTCTCGATTTCGGCCAACTCGAGAAATACGGCTGCTTTGTCGGATCCCACGCGGTTGTTATCCTTTCCGACAAGGACGATATGAAGGAAGTGGCTCTCAACCTGATGAAGTTCTTCGAGGATGAGAGCTGCGGCCAGTGCACGCCCTGCCGCAACGGCACCGAAAAGGCCGTGAAGCTGATGTCCGGCAAGACTTGGGATACCGGCGTGCTGAACGATCTCGCGGTCGTGATGGCGGATGCCTCGATCTGCGGTCTCGGACAGGCGGCTCCCAATCCGCTCAGGTCCGTGCTGAAATACTTCCCGGAGGATGTGCGATGAGCGAGAAGATCAAATTCGAGCTCGACGGCAGGACGGTCGAGGCGGAGCCTGGCGAGACCATCTGGCAGGTGGCGAAACGCTGCGGCACCCGCATCCCGCATCTGTGCTACCTCGACGCTCCCGGCTACCGGCCGGACGGCAACTGCCGCGCCTGCATGGTGGAGATCGAGGGCGAGCGCGTGCTTGCCGCCTCCTGCATCCGCGCGCCGTCCGAAGGCATGAAGGTGAAGACCGCCACCGAACGGGCGAGGAAGTCCCGCGAGATGGTGTTCGAGCTGCTGCTCGCCGACCAGCCGGCCCGCGAGGAGGCGCATGATCCGAAGTCGCGCTTCTGGAACTGGGTGGACGAGATGGGCGTGAAGCCCGTCAGCCGCTATCCCGGGCGTGACGAGCCTGTGCCGGATTCGTCGCATACCGCGATCGCCGTCAATCTCGACGCCTGCATTCACTGCAACCTGTGCGTCCGCGCCTGCCGCGAAGTACAGGTCAACGACGTCATCGGCATGGCCTATCGCGGCCACGGCGCCAAGGTGATCTTCGACTTCGACGATCCCATGGGCCATTCCACCTGCGTCGCCTGTGGCGAGTGCGTTCAGGTCTGCCCGACCGGTGCGCTGATGGAAGCGAACCTGCTCGACAAGAACGGTGTGCGCACGCAGTTCGAGGACAGCAGCGTCGATACGCTGTGTCCCTATTGCGGCGTCGGCTGCCAGACCACGGTGCACGTCAAGGACGACAGGATCCTTTATGTCGATGGGCGCGACGGTCCGGCCAACAACAACCGCCTGTGCGTGAAGGGCCGCTTCGGCTTCGATTACGTGCAGAGCCCGGACCGCCTCACCGTGCCGCTCATCCGCCGGGACGACGCGCCGAAGGACGGCCACATGGAGATGAAGTCCGGCGAATGGAGCGAGGTGTTCCGCGAGGCCACCTGGGAAGAGGCGCTGGACCGCGCCGCCGCCGGCCTGAAGCGCGTCTTCGAGGCCAACGGCCCTTCGGCCATGGCCGGGTTCGGCTCGGCCAAATGCTCCAACGAGGAAGCCTATCTGTTCCAGAAGCTCATCCGCCAGGGCTTCGGCACCAATAACGTCGACCACTGCACGCGCCTGTGCCATGCCTCGTCCGTGGCGGCGCTGATGGAAGGGGTGAACTCCGGCGCGGTGACGGCTCCCTTCACCGCGGCCAAGGACGCCGACTGCATCATCGTCATCGGCGCGCGTCCGGCCGAGAACCATCCCGTCGCCGCGACCTTCCTGAAGAACGCCGCCAAGCTGGGCAAGGAACTCATCGTCATGGATCCGCGCGGCCAGTCCCAGGGCATCGGCCGCTACGCCACCCGCATGCTGCAGTTCAAGCCCGGCACCGACGTGGCCCTGCTCAACGGCATGCTGAATACGATCATCACCGAAGGCCTGCACGACATCCAGTATGTCCAGGCCAACACGGAAGGCTTCGAGGCGCTGAAGGAAAGCATCAAGGCGTTTCCGCCCGAGAAGATGCAGGATATCTGCGGCATCCCCGCCGACACCATCCGCCAGGTGGCGCGCACCTACGCCAGCTCGCGCGCCTCCATCATCTTCTGGGGCATGGGTATATCCCAGTCGGTGCACGGCACGGACAACGCCCGCTGCCTGATCGCCCTGGCCATGGTCACGGGCCAGGTGGGCCGGCCGGGTACCGGCCTGCACCCGCTGCGCGGCCAGAACAACGTGCAGGGCGCCTCCGACGCCGGCCTCATCCCCATGGTGTTCCCGGACTACAAGTCGGTCGCCGACGACAAGGTCCGCCGGATGTACGAGGAACTGTGGGGGCGCGAGCTTGACGCTAGGAAGGGCCTCACCGTTGTCGAGATCATCAACGCCATCCACGAAGGCACCATCAGGGGCATGTACATCCTGGGAGAGAACCCGGCCATGTCCGACCCCGACCAGCATCATGCCCGCGAGGCGCTGGCCATGCTGGACCATCTCGTGGTGCAGGATATCTTCCTGACCGAGACAGCCTGGCACGCCGACGTGGTGCTGCCGGCCTCCGCCCATGCGGAGAAGTGGGGCACCTTCACCAACACCAACCGTCAGGTGCAGATGGCCCGCCCGGTCATCAGCCCGCCCGGCCAGGCGCGCCAGGACTGGGAACTGATCCAGGAGCTTGCCGTGCGCCTCGGCCTCGGCTGGACCTACAGGCATCCCAGCGACGTGTTCGCCGAGATGGGCAAGGTCATGCCCTCGCTCGACAACATCACCTGGGAGCGTCTGGAACGCGAGGACGTTGTCACCTATCCCTGCGACGCGCCGGACAAGCCGGGCAACGAGATCATCTTCGCCACCGGCTTCCCGACCGAAAGCGGCCGCGCCAGGATCGTGCCGACCACCGTGACGCCGCCCGACGAGTTGCCGGACGAACAATACCCGATGGTGCTGACCACGGGCCGCATGCTGGAACACTGGCATACCGGCTCCATGACCCGCCGCGCCAGCAAGCTTGACGCCATCGAGCCCGAGGCCATCGCCGCCCTCAACAAGGGGGATCTGGAGCGCATGGGGCTGAAGCCCGGCGACATGATCCGCGTGGCGACCCGCCGGGGCGAGATCACGCTGAAGGCGCGGCAGGACCGCGACGTTCCGGTCGGCGTGGTCTTCATTCCGTTCTGCTTCGCCGAGGCCGCCGCCAATATCCTCACCAACCCGCAGCTCGATCCCATGGGCAAGATCCCGGAGTTCAAGTTCTGCGCGGCCAAGGTGGAGCCGGTGCGCGAGCATATGGTCGCGGCCGAGTAGACGCTTGAGCATGATCTTGCCGGCCAGGCGATTCCACCTGGCCGGATGATGCGCTAGCGCAACTCCTCCGGCGTCAGGTCGCGCGCAACGCGCAGGCCCAGATAGTCGTAGTGGAAATGCGCCGGCGCGGCCGTCCGGAAGGCCGAGCGCATGTAGCGCAGGTTCGAGAACCACGACCCGCCGCGGAAGACGCGGGAGTCGCAGTCGCCCGTCATGCGGGCCGTCCCGTCCGCGGGGCCCCCCTTGTGGTCGGGATTCCAGCAGTCCTGCACCCACTCGAACACGTTGCCCGCCATGTCGTGGAGGCCGAAGGCGTTGGGCGCGAAGCTGCCGACCTCGATGGCCTTGCCCCGGTATTCGCCCTTGCCGCGGTCGCTGAGGGAGAAGTCCCCGTTGTAATTGGCCTGGTCGGTGCCGATTCGGGCTCCGGTGGGGTAGGGGCCGGCCTGGCTGGCGCGTGCGGCGTACTCCCACTCCGCCTCGCTCGCCAGCCGGTAGGCCTTGCCGGTCCTTGACGACAGCCAGGCGGTATAGGCCCTGGCATCCTGCCAGGAGACGTCCATGACCGGCTGCCGCCCGCGGCCCCAGCCCTGATCGTCGGGCGTGCGGGCGTTGCAGCCGCCATCAGCCGCGCAGGCGTCCCATTCCGCGAAGGTTACCTCGAACTTGCCGAGCGCGAAGGGCCTTGCCAGCCGCACCTTGATCTGCGGGCTTTCACCCGGCTCGCGGTTCTGCTCGTTGCGGGGCGAGCCCATGACGAACTGTCCGGCCGGGATGACAACCATTTCCGGGCACGCCTCGCAGTCCCGGAAACTCGATCCCGCCTTCAGGTCCGAGGGCGCGCCGGCATTTCCCGCGACGGGCAGGACCATGGAGGCAAAAATGGCGGCAAGGGCCAGCGTCCGGATCATGGCGATACCGTAAGGCCATGCCCGCCGCGGGCGTTAATCGAAACTGGAGTTGGAACCGGCTTCAGGCCCGCAATTGGGGGAAATAGGGCCCCATCTCTTCGCTGCTTTGCACAATATGCATGGCTGGCATGCGTGAAAAGCAGCCAATTTCAGTCATTTGCCCGTTCTTTGACCTTGTGCAGCGCATCAAAATCTCTATATTGGTGGCATATGGTATACCACCGGACAAAAGGAGAGGGTGACGCCATGAATACGAACTCCACCACCT
>JBFWSL010000061.1:0-14516 GCA_050248375.1 Hyphomicrobiales bacterium
TGCGCGCCCTGATGGAGCGGCGGATCGAGATGATGGCCTGGTTCGAGGCGGTGTCCCTGAACACGTCCGCCGCCTTCGAGGCCTACCTCGCCCGCTATCCCGAGAGCGACCTGATCCAGACCGCGGCCAGGCTGTCCGAGCGCGCCCGCACCCGCGAGCTGACGGTGGCGAAGCTGCCCGAAAGCGCCCGCCTCGACCTGCCGAAGCCCGACGCTGAAATCCGCACCGTGGTCAAGGAAGTGGTCAAGGAGGTCCCCGTGACCAGGGAAGTGGTCCGCGAGGTGCAGGTGCCCGTGGTCAAGGAAGTGGTGAAGGAAGTCCGGGTCCCGGTGGTCAAGGAAGTGGTCAAGGAGGTCGTCCGGGAAGTGAAGGTGCCCGTGGTGAAGGAGGTCGTGAAGACCGTCCAGGTGCCCGTGGTCAGGGAAGTGGTCAAGACGGTCCGCGTGCCCGTGCCGGTCCCGTGCAAATGCGGCGGCGGCGGAGGCGGCACGCGCCCGCCGACGCGGGTCCGCTGACCGGATACCGGCGGCGGGACGCCGCGGCGGCGCGGTCCGCCTCTGTTTCCCGCCCCGCGTTCGAGCACGGCCCGGGGCCCGGAGCGGAGCGCGGGGAGGAAAACCGGCTCCCGCTTTTCCCCGTCCCGCTCTAGTCTTGCCGGCGAACGCCGCCCGGCCGGAACGGCACGGGCGGCCCCGAGGGAGGACAAGGTGAGCAAGCACCCCATCAGCCGCTATCCCGTGCCCAGTCTGTCCGAGATGCCGCGGGACATCCGCGAACGCATCGAGGCCGTGCAGGAGAAGGCGGGCTTCGTGCCCAACGTCTTCCTGGCGCTCGCCCACCGTCCCGACGAGTTCCGCGCCTTCTTCGCCTATCACGACGCCCTGATGGACAAGGAGGGCGGGCTGACCAAGGCGGAGCGCGAGATGATCGTCGTCGCCACCTCCGGCGCCAACGCCTGCCTCTACTGCGTCGTCGCGCACGGCGCCATCCTGCGCATCCGCGCCAAGAACCCGCTCGCCGCCGACCAGGTCGCGGTCAACCACCGCAAGGCGGACATCACCCCGCGCCAGCGCGCCATGCTCGACTTCGCCATGAAGGTTGCCGTGGACTCCGCCGCCATCGGCGACGCCGACCTGGAGACCCTTCGCGGCCACGGCTTTTCCGACGAGGACATCTGGGACATCGCCGCCATCGCCGCCTTCTTCGCCCTGTCGAACCGCATGGCCAATTTCACCTCCATGCGCCCCAACGACGAGTTCTACGCCATGGGCCGCGAGCCGCGCTGACGCCCGCCGGTTTCACGTTTCGTCCCCCCGGGGTTGACCCTCGCGGCGCGAGCGGCCAGCCTTGGCCGCGATTCCCCGGGCAATTTCACCGAAAGGACGAAGCGAACCGATGATGGAAGAGTTTGCCTCCCTCGCCAAGCGAGACGATCTGGGCGTCGCCGCGGCGGACCTCATGCAGCTCGGCGTCTCCTGGGCGCTCGATCTCGTCACCGCGCTGCTGCTGCTCGTCGCCGGCTTCACCATCGCGGGATGGGTATCGCGGCTGATCCGCCGCCGCCTCGGCGGCATCAAGCGCTTCGACAAGACGCTGATACCCGTGCTGTCGCAGATCGCCCGCTACACCATACTCGTCTTCACGCTGGTGCTGGTGCTGTCGGAGTTCGGCGTACAGACGGCCAGCATCATCGCCGTGCTGGGCGCGGCCGGCCTCGCCATCGGCCTCGCCCTCCAGGGCACGCTGCAGAACGTGGCCGCGGGACTGATGCTGCTGGTGCTGCGGCCGTTCCGCGTCGGCGACGTCATCGAGACCTCGGCGGGCGTCGGCACCGTGCGCGAGATCGGCATCTTCATCACCGAGTTCGCCACTCCCGACGGCATCTACATGACCGTGCCCAACAGCCAGATCTGGTCCGGACCCATCACCAACTTCTCGGAACTGCCCACGCGGCGGCTGCAACTCGGCTTCGGCATTTCCTACGAGGACGACATCGACCGCGCGCGCAAGCTGGCCCTCGAACTGGCCGGCCAGGAATCGCGCATCCTGGAGACCCCCGCCCCGCAGGCCCTGGTGACGGGCCTCGGCGACAGCTCGGTGGACCTGGAGCTGCGCGTCTGGACCAGGCGGGAGGACTATTGGGACGTGCGCTTCGAGATGACCCGCATCATCAAGTATGCCCTCGACAAGGCGGGCATCAGCATCCCCTACCCGCACCGCCAGGTGATCATGCCGCCTCCGCCGAAAAAGACGAACGGCAGGGGCAGGCCGCGGCCGGCCGGGCGCGCCTGACACGGCGCGCGCCCGCGCCGCCCTCTGGCACGCGCGCCCGTGATGGGGGAGAATGCTCCCCATGAAGGCGCTTCCGCTCGCCAAGGTCTACCAGTTGCTCGAGCCCGGCCCCGTGGTGCTGCTCACCACCGCGCGCAAGGGCCGCGCCAACGTCATGACCATGTCGTGGCACATGATGATGGAGTTCGAGCCGCCCCTCATCGCCTGCATCGTCAGCTCCGCAAACCACAGCTTCGGGGCGCTGGAGGCCGAGGGCGAATGCGTCATCGCCGTGCCCGCCCGCAAGCTGGCGCGCACCGTGGTCCGCATCGGCAACAGCTCAGGGCGCGATATCGACAAGTTCGCCGAGTTCCGCCTGAAGACCGCGCCGGCCGCCAGGGTGGCGCCGCCGCTGCTGCCCGCCTGCTTCGCGAATATCGAGTGCCGGGTGACCGACCGCGCGCTGGTGCGGCGCTACAATATGTTCGTGCTGGAGGCCGTGCAGGCCTGGACCGACCCGCAGCAGAAAGCCCCCAGGACCATCCACCATCACGGTTACGGCCGTTTCGCCGTGGATGGCGAGACCATCCGCCTGAAGTCGGACAAGGCTTAGAACATGATCCGGAAAAGTGGATACCGCTTTTCCGACAGGATCATGCTCAAGCTGTCGAGACTCCGTTGCGCGGCAGCAGCGCGCCTCAGGCGATGGCCCGGGAGACCTCCTTCACTTCCCGGGTCGCGCCGTTGATCTCCCTCGACGCCTGCGCGATATCGGCGACGTTCTGCGCGATCAGCTTCACGCCTTCCGCCGCCGTCTGCATGTTCGCGGAGATTTCGCGCGACACCGCGCTCTGCTCCTCCACCGCGTTGGCGATGGAGGTGGAGATGGTGTCGATGCGCGAGATGGTGGCCGAGATGGTGCCGATCGCGTCCACCGCCTTGCGGGTGACGCCCTGAACGGCGGCGATCTGCTCGCCGATCTCGTTGGTGGCGCTCGCCGTCTGGTTGGCGAGCGTCTTCACCTCGCTGGCCACCACCGCGAAGCCCTTGCCGGCCTCCCCGGCGCGCGCCGCCTCGATGGTGGCGTTGAGCGCCAGCAGGTTGGTCTGCTCCGCGATGCTGCTGATCAGTTCGACCACCTTGCCGATGGTCTGCGCGGCCTCGGCGAGGCTGGAGATGATCTCGCTGGTATGGGTGGCTTCCTTCACCGCCTCGCTGGTGATGCTCAGCGCCTGCGTCACCTGGCGGCTGATCTCCTGCACGGAGGCATTGAGCTCCTCGGCTCCGCTCGCCACCATCTGCACGTTTTGCGAGGTCTGACGCGTGGCTTCTTCCGCCGTCGCCGCCTGCTGGGTGGACTGCTCCACCGTGGCGGCGATGCCGGTGAGCTGGCTGTCGATCTTCTGCTGGGCCTCGCCGCGCCGCGTGCGCTCGCTCACCATGGCGGTGATGTCGGTGGCGTATTTGACCACCTTGAAGGGCTTCGCGTTCATGTCGAGGATCGGATTGTAGGTGGCCTGGATCCAGACCTCGCGCCCGCCCTTGCCGACGCGCCTATATTCTCCGGACTGGAACTCACCCCGTCCGAGCCTGTCCCAGAAGGACCTGTAGGCCGCGCCCGCGCTTTCCGCGGGCTCCAGGAACACGGAATGGTGCTTGCCCGCGATCTCCTCCAGCGAATAGCCCATGGCCTTGAGGAAATTGTCGTTGGCCGTGAGGATGGTGCCGTCGAGCCTGAACTCGATCACCGCCTGCGACTTGCCGATGGCCTTGAGTTGGCCCTGGAAGTCGGCCGACTGCAGCCTCTGGCCGGTCACGTCGGTGGCGAACTTGACCACCTTGTAGACCTTGCCGTTGGCATCCATCACCGGGCTGTAGGTGGCCTGGATCCAGATTTGCCTGCCGCCCTTGCCCAGCCTCTTGAATTCCGCCTGCTGGTAGGTGCCGGCGGCAAGCGACGGCCAGAAGGCCCTGTAGGCGTCGCTGTTCACTTCGGCCGCCTCCACGAACATGGAGTGGTGCTTGCCCGCGATCTCCTCCAGCGAATAGCCCATGGCCTTGAGGAAGTTGTCGTTGGCCGTGAGGATGGTGCCGTCCGGCCTGAACTCGATCACCGCCTGCGACCGCTTCAGGCTCGCGATCACGTCTTCCGCATCGCCACGGCCGAGCAACATCTTCATCATTTCAGCACTCTCCACCCGTATAGGTTGTAGAAGCCTTGACCTGTTTTCCCTAACAGAGCGTAAATTCGTTTATTTTCAGCCAAAAATATTTCCCTATATAAGTGTGTAAAATCCATGCACGGAATCCAGCAATACAGTCGCAGGGCCTCCTGAACGAATTGTTCAGCAGGTTGACGTCAAGATGCGAGCCATGAGCGACCTGGTCGATACGGCCTTTACTTGTCTGTCTTATTCGGGTTGACGGCGATGACGTTGAGGAAACCCGCCCGCAACGAGATGGCCCTGATGGGGCTGATCGCCCTGTTGCTCGCGACCATCGCCGTGCTGCCCTGGCAGCACTTCGCCCGCCTCAACAGCGAGGCCACCAACGCCAAATACAGCTTCGTCAACCTGCGGCGGCCCGCGCCGGCGGCGAAGCCGGCGCTGTGGCGCGCGGAGACCGTCTACTCGCGCGAGCACGGCACCTTGCGCGTACACGTCACCAACCGCTTCGGCGAGACCTCCGAGGGCCTGCTGCTGCGGGCCGACTTCAGCACCGGCGCCGCCTCCGCCCCGGCGGGGGGCACGCTGCTGCGCCGGAGCGAGACCCAGGGCGTCTACCGCGCCGACAACCTGCGCCTTGGCCGCGGCGAATGGGTCATCGGCCTTACCGGCACCCGCCGCTCCGAATTCGTCTTCCGCATCGAACAGCCGGTCAGGATCGACTGAATTTCCACCCGATCCGTCAAATTGTCCCTGTCCGCGAAAGGCAATCTTCAGCCCGAAGCGCTAGAACGGCCCCGCTAGCGGCGTTATGCGGGGACAAGGAGGCCTGGGCGATGCCAGTACCAGCCATTGCCCCCGGCCGCGGCTTCCGCGCGGAATACGCCGCCTTCGGCGCCTTCGTCCTCGTCCTGCTGTCCTGCTTCTTCTTCGTTCCCTGGAGCGACTTCGGCGCCTATCACGGCGCCGCCCAGAACAGGAAGTTCGGCGTCATGGGCATGCGCAACCAGGCGCAGAACCCCGCGCGCCGCATCGTGCTGTGGAAGGCGGAGGTCGCCTATTCGCGCGACGGCGGCGTGCTCGAGGTGGACATCGCCAACAAGTATGACGAACCCCTCGACGGCGTGCTGGTCCGCGCCGACATCACTTCCGAAGCCGGCGGCTACGCGGGCGGGGCGGTGCTGGAGCGCCAGGCCGACGGCCGCTTCCGCTCCGGCCGGCTCGACCTCGGCAGCGGCCAATGGCTGGTCGGCATCACCGCCTCGCGCCGCTCCGACCTCATGTTCCGGCTGGAGCAGCTCGTGAAGGTGGAGTAGCGCCGCCGCTCCGCACGCCGGCTCTCAGTCCACCGGCGCGGCGTTGCGGGGCGAGGCCCGCTGCGTGAGCACGATCGCGATGCCGCCGAGCACCGCCGCCGATGACAGCGCCAGCCGCAGGGTGAGCGGCTCCGACAGCAGCATGACGCCGCCGATGGCCGCGATCACCGGCGCGGCCAGTTGCACCGTGGCCGCCCGCGTCGCGGTGAGGCCGCGCAGCGCCGCGTACCAGATGGCGTAGCCGAGCCCCGAGGCGATGGCGCCCGAGGCGACGGCCAGCCATACGCCCTGCGCCTCGGCGTGGAAGTCCCCCGCGAAGGCGAGGTTGACCGCCAGCACCGGCGGCACGCAGCACAGGAAGTTGGCCGCGTTCAGCTCCACCGGATGGTCGGCGCCCCGCCCCAGCAGCGTATAGGCGCCCCAGGCGACACCGGCCACGGCCATCAGCAGCGACCCGGCCAGGTCCGGCGCCGTCACCCCCGGCGACACCAGCCAGATCAGCCCGGCGATGGCGAGCAGCAGGCCGACCCAGGACACCGCGCCGAAGCGTTCGCCTTCGCGGAACGCCACCGCGAACATGGTGATCTGCACCAGGCCGAACAGGATCAGCGCGCCGGTTCCCGCGGCGAGCTTCAGATAGGCGAAGGTGAAGAAGATGACATAGATGAACAGCGCCGCCGTCGACCGCCAGCTCGCATAGGACAGGCCCGGCATGCGGCGGCGGCGCAGGAAGACCACCGCCGCCAGAATCAGCGCCGCCGACAGCACCCGCACGCTGGAGAAGCTGGCCGCGTCCATCAGCTCGGGCCCCAGCGCCAGCCGGCTCAGCACGGAGTTGGATGCAAAGCAGACCAGCGCCATCAGGGTGAGCGTCAGCGTGCGGGCTGGCGGGGACGGCGCCGCGCCGGGAGAAGCCATTCAGTCCTCCGGAACCGGGGATTGCGGGCGCGGGCGCGGTCTGCGCCCGGGAGACATTCCGACCAAACGCGGCCCCGCCGGGGGGTGTCAAGCAACCAGTTGTCATTGCCGCGAACGGGACGCGTTTTCCCCGCAAGCCCGAATTTGCGGTAGCTTCTCCGCCTCTTTCCGCCTAACAGACGTCCGGGCAATCCCGTTTCCGCAGGCGATCCAGCAATGGCACAGCAGCGTTTCGTGCACAGATTTTCCCGGCCCCTGCAGCGTGCGCTCCGGCGCAACGTCGTGACCGGCACTTTGTATGCCCTCGCCTCCCTGCGCTTCAGCAAAAAGTCGTGGCTGCGCCAGGTCGGCTGGTGGGAGAGCTTCCGCGGCCGCGCCGCCGTGGACCGCCGCTGGAAGCCGATCCCCTGGTACACCTACCCGGCAATCGCCTTCCTGGACGGCCGCGTCAGGCCCGAGTGGGACGTGTTCGAATACGGATCGGGCAGCTCCACCCTGTGGTGGGCGGCGCGGACCGCCAGCGTCACCGCCTGCGAAAGCGACGAGGCCTGGTTCCGCAAGGTCGACGCCGGGAAGCCGGCCAACGTGACCCTGCTGCTGCGCGGCCTGGGCGAGGGCGGCTACGCCCGCACGCTCGAGGGCTATGCCGGCCGTTTCGACGTCATCGTCATCGACGGCTTCGAGCGCAACGACTGCGCCGCGCTCGCCGCGCAGGCCCTGAAGCCCGGCGGCGTGGTGGTATGGGACAACTCCGACCGCGACCGCTACGCATCCGGCATGGACCTTCTCAGGTCGCAGGGCTTCCGCCGCGTCGATTTCCACGGCCCCGGCCCCGGCGCCGTGCGCGGCTGGTGCACCAGCGTCTTCTACCGCCCGGACAACTGCCTGGGACTCTAGGGTCCGTCACCCAGGCATGGGCGTCACTTGTTGACCGGCGACTCCGGATCCATCAGCAGCGCCACCAGATGCTTGATCTGCTCGATGCTCAGCACGCCGTTGCTGCCCAGGCGCGGCATGTTCGAGCAGGGCAGCACCGCGTGGGAGTTGTAGATCTTGGTGTAGACCGCCTTCACCTCCTCCGGCTTGAAGCCCCGCTCCTTGCCGTAGTTGTAGAGCGTCGGCCCGATGGTCCCGAAGCTCACTTCCTTCCGGGAGAGCTGGTGGCAGGCATAGCAGTTGCCGCCGTTGTCCCGCCTCGGCGGATAATCGGAGAAGCGCAGGCCGTAGCCCGACTGCGCGATCTTCTCGCCTTCCTCCCACTTGCCCATCAGCACGCCGTCCTCGGGGAACTTCACGCTCGCCGTCTCGCGGGCCTGGATCTCCTCGAACTGCTTCTGGGAGGGCGCGTTGTGCGTCTCCGAGCAGACCTTCATGGTCGCGTCTTGGTCGAGCCGTTTGGCCCAGTCGTCCTTGGCCCGGGGCCAGCCCGTCTTCATCGCGGCATCGAGGGCCGCCGAATCCACCGCCGGCTTGTCCGCCGCCGCGCCGATGCCGGCCATTGCCATGGCCGCCGCGGCGCCGAACGCGCCGATCAGAATATGCTTCCGCATGGGTCGCTCCCTAGCGCTTGATGGCCGGAGCGGATATCTCGCCCCCGGCCGCGTTGTCGACGAGATAGGCCACCAGCGCCACCGCCACTTCCGAGCCGAACTCGAGCTGCGGCATGCGCATCTGCCAGAAGCAGTCGTAGAGACGATGCTGCATGGTCATCACATGGGTGCTGGACACGCGGTAGGCCGGCCATTCGCCGACCACCTTCATGGCTTCGGCCGGCTCCGCCAGCGCCGGCAGCGGCTGCAGCCGGATGCGTTTGCCGGTTTCCGTATGACAGCTCGCGCAGGAGAAGTCGTGCGGCCCCTGGCGGCGGAAGAAGATGGCCTCGCCAAGCGCGATGGCCTGCTTCTCCTTGGCGTGATCCTTGGGCGCGGCGAAGACCTTGCCGGCCGACTGGTTGGCGATCCATGTCACCATGGCGCCGAGATCCTTCACCGGCGAGCCGCCGCCGGGATGCGGCTTCTTGCGGAAATCGGCCATGTCGAGGCCCTGCAGCTTCTCCATGCACCACAGCACCCGCGACTCCGCGTCCATCACCCGGTCGACGTCGGCGAAGTAGCGCGGCAGTTCGGCGAAGGCCCCTTCCACCACGCCGGGGCCCTTGCCGAGGTCGCATTTTTCCAGCGTCACCTTGGCTTCGCCCGCGGGCGTCTTCCACAGCACCTCGCCGCGGTCGGCATCCAGCAGGCCGGGATTGGCGAAGGGGTCCGCCTTCAGCATCTCGCGGTATTTTGCGATGCCCCTTTCGATCTCCGCGGCTTCGTCCGCCCGGGCCGCCGGCGCGTGCGCAGGCAACGCCGCCGCGGCCAGGACGGCGGAAACCGCCCAGCACAGATTACGCACATGAAAGTGCATGAAGTTCCTCCCTGACATCGGACCGGAAAGTCGCGCCGGTCGTTGCGCGGCCAACACTGGCGCCGCATGGGCGACGCTCGCTCAGGGAAGCACGCACCACCCGGACGGGGCGCGGCACGCATCATCTGCAGCCTCTGGAGACCATGCCCCTTTGGTCTGAAATGGCGGTGTTCGGTGCTTTCGGCGCGAGAATTTGCCTCACACTTTGCAGTTGCGTGGAAAAATATACCTGCGGCCCGGGAGCCGGGCAAGCGGCCCGCCATATCGGCGGCGCAAACGCGGCAGCCTTTCCGCGCCAGGAGCACACTCCCGTCTTACGATTGACGCGTTCGGGGGCTATCAAACCGGACAGCGCGACGAACAGGGGGTCGCCGCATCACGCAGGGCCGGGCCCCGTGCCGAGGGACACGGACCGGCCGGAAGGAGGAACCATGGGACTCCCGAAGATCGTCATGGACGGCCGCCAGGTCGTCCTGTTGAGCGGCTTCAGAATCGAACCCGGGCGCGGATACAGGCCCAGGGGCCATGTGGCCGGCGACGCCGCCGCCGGCGCGCCGCTGGCCATCGACGCCAGCGACAAGCTCCGTCAGGCGGTGCGCAGGAACCCCGACGCGGTCGCCTTCGGCTATGTGGTGGGCGAATGGGTGGCCGGCGCGTAGCCGAACGCTGCCTCACGGACATATCCCGGCGCGGACCGGGGTCCAAGATAACGCTTTATATGGGCCCCGGGCCTTCGCCGCGCCGTAGGGGCTTCGGCCCCGCAGGCGGGTCTTCGCCCGGGGTTCGATTCAGGCCGCCTTCTTCAGCAGCCCGCGGTTGACCAGCGTCTCGGCGATCTGGACGGTGTTGAGCGCCGCGCCCTTGCGCAGGTTGTCGGAGACCACCCACAGGGACAGGCCGTTCTCCACCGTGGCGTCCTCGCGGATGCGGCTGACGAAGGTGGCGTAGTCGCCCACGCACTCGACCGGCGTCACGTAGCCGCCGTCCTCGGGCTTGTCGACCACCAGCAGTCCCGGCGCCTCGCGCAGGAGGCCGCGCGCCTCCTCCGGCGTGATCGGCTTCTCGAACTCGATGTTGACCGCTTCGGAGTGGCCCACGAACACCGGCACGCGCACGCAGGTCGCCGTCAGCTTGATGGCGGGGTCGAGGATCTTCTTGGTCTCGGCCACCATCTTCCATTCCTCCTTCGTGTAGCCGTCCTCCATGAAGACGTCGATATGGGGAATGCAGTTGAAGGCGATCTGCTTGGTGAACTTCGCGGGCTCGGGCATGTCGTTGACGTAGATGCCCTTGGTCTGCAGCCACAGCTCGTCCATGGCGTCCTTGCCGGCGCCCGAGACGGACTGGTAGGTGGCCACCACCACGCGCTTGATCTTCGCCGCGTCGTGCAGCGGCTTCAGCGCCACCACGAGCTGCGCCGTGGAGCAGTTCGGGTTGGCGATGATGTTCTTCCTGGTGAAGCCCGCGATGGCGTCGGCGTTCACTTCCGGCACGATCAGCGGCACGTCGGCGTCGTAGCGCCATGCCGAGGAATTGTCGATGACGACGCAGCCCTTGGCCGCGATGCGGGGCGACCACTCCCTGGAGACGGAGCCGCCCGCCGACATCAGCGCGAAGTCCACCCGCGAGAAATCGAACTGCTCCAGGTCCTGGCATTTCAGGGTGCGGTCGCCGAAGGAGCACTCCTGCCCGAGCGAGCGGCGCGAGGCGATGGCGAAGCATTCGTCGACCGGAAACTGGCGGTCGCTGAGGATTTCCAGCATTTCCCGGCCCACGTTGCCCGTGGCGCCGACGACCGCGACCTTGTAGCCCATGACCTGGTACTTTCCACAAATATGCCCGAAACCAGTCTGCTTCCGGGCTGTTTTCCAATGGCGCGTGACATAGGCTCATACGCGCGTCTTTGCAAGATCGCATGCAAGCCTTAACGGGGATGTCATGACCGCCGCGGCCCGCTCCAGACCCGCCACCTACGACCAGTTCTGGCTGGCCTATCTCAGGGCCCATTCCCGCCGCAGGACGCGGGCGATCCATTATTGCGGCATCACCATCATCATCGCCGGCCTCGTGGCGGGCCTCTGGCTGGGCGACTGGCTGGTGATCGCCGGCGGGGTCGTCATCGGCTATGTCACGGCCTGGGCGGCCCATTTCACCGTCCAGGGCAACGTCCCGGTCATGTTCGAGGGGCCGAAGCAGGCCCTGTGGTCGGCGGCTTCCGGCCTGCGCATGTATGCGCTCGGCCTGACCATGCAGCTCGGGCCGCATCTGCGCCGCGCCGGCATCAAGGACGGGGCGAACTCATGAACTCCCTCTCCCCTGGGGGGGAGGTGAGATCAGCGCCGGTCCAGCGACAGCGCGCCCGGCCCCGCCGCCGCCAGCAGCAGGAAGCCTCCGGCCAGCCCCACATTCTTCATGAACTGGATCGACTGCGTCCGGTCGCCGAAATCGAAATGGAACAGCAGCGCGGCGAGCAGCGTGAAGCCGGCCAGCGCCAGCGCCGCCCAGCGGGTCTGCCAGCCCGCGAGAACCGCCAGCCCGCCGCCCAGTTCGGTCAGGATCACCAGCGGCAGCAGCAGTCCCGGCACGCCCTTCGAGGCCATGTATTGCGCCGTGGCCGAATAGCCGAGCAGCTTGGCCACGCCCGACCAGATGTAGATGAGCGACAGCATCACCCGGCCGGCCGCCTTGAACCAGGGATCGAGTTGGGTCATCGGAAAACCTCCACAAGTGGGAAACTCCGCCGACCCTAGCCCGAATCTTCCGGTCCCGCCTGCCCCATCTTCGGGCGGCGGCAAACGGGCCTGCGCGGTCTCGGCCCCTTGTCGGGGACCGACCCTAGCTGTTGCTGGGCTTGGGGATCGACCCGCGCGCCTCGCTCACATAGTCCCGGGCGGAGTCGATGGCGTACTGGCACGCGCCCTCGTCGCCCAGCATGTGCAGGCGCTCGGCGCGGGACATGGCCGAGCGGGCCGACTCCAGCGCGGAATCGAATTTCGACTGCACCTCCTGGCCCGCGTTGGCGGCGATGGGCGCCACGTCGGCGGTCAGCGCGATGTCCTGCTTCAGCATGCCGATGGCCCAGGCGCAATCGGCTTTCGCCGGCGCCGCCCCCAGCGCGGCCCCCAGCGCGGCCGCGCCGATGGCAGTCATGATCCTGTTCATGTCGGTCTTCCTCCCAATGGCCGAAAGCCCCTTTCCGGCCCAGAATCCACGCCCTAGTAAAGAGCAAGGCCGGCCCCGCCCGCAAGGGGAACCGGGGCCGCTCGCGGCGAATTCATCGCCGCGCGGAGGTGAGGACGCAATGAGCACGAGGATCGCCCTGCTGCGCGCGGTGAACGTATCCGGCACGGGCAAGCTGGCCATGGCCGATCTGCGGGCTTTCTTCAAGGCCCTGGGGCACCCGGATGCCCGCACCCTGCTCCAGACCGGCAACGTGGTGTTCACGGCCAGGGACGGGAACAGCCCGGCGGAGCTGGAGGCCACGCTGGAACGCGAGGCCCGCGACCGCCTCGGCCTCGGCACGTGTTTTTTCGTCCGCGACGCGAAGGAATGGCGTTCGCTGGTCGCGGACAACCCCTTTCCGAAGGAGTCGGCGCGCGACCCCGCCCGCGCCGTGGCGCTGCTGCTCAAGGAGGCCGTCGCGGAGGAACGGGTGGAGGATCTGAGGGCCGCGATCGCCGGCCCGGAGACCGTTGCCGCCGCGGGCCGGACCCTCTACGCGCTCTATCCCGATGGCCAGGGACGCTCGAAGCTGACGCTGGCCCTCATCGAGCGCAGGCTCGGCACCCGCGCCACCGCGCGCAACTGGAACACGGTGCTGAAGATCGCGAAGCTCGCGGGGGCGTAGGAAAAAGGTCGGAAGCAATATGCCTGCGGTGGGACCCTGGTCCGCGCCGGGATTTCGGGTTCCTTGTTCCGAAACCCCGGGCGAAGACCCGGGGTCCATGGCGGTCCGGCCCCCGCCTGCGCTTACGCTGGACCCCGGCTTGAAGCCGGGGTTTCGGGATCGAGGCCCGCCAAAACGCGCCGAAACCTCGGCCCGCGCCGGAGTTTCGCGCAGCATGACCGGCGGGCTACCCCGCCAGCGCGTCCAGCTCGGCCTGGATCGCCTTGCCCATCGCCTTCGTGCCCACCTGCTTCATGCCCTTCGACATGATGTCGCCGGTGCGCAGGCCCCCGTCGAGAACTTTGGCGATGGACGTGTCGAGCAGGTCCGCCGCCTCGCCCATGCCGAAGGAATAGCGCAGCGCCATGCCGAAGGAGGCGATAGTGGCGATGGGGTTGGCGAGGCCCTTGCCGGCGATGTCGGGCGCCGACCCGTGCACCGGCTCGTACAGCGCGGCGCGGCGCCCGCCGATCTCGGCCCCCAGCGAGGCCGAGGGCAGCATGCCGAGCGATCCCGTCATCATCGCCGCCTCGTCCGACAGCACGTCGCCGAACAGGTTGTCGGTGACCAGCACGTCGAACTGCTTGGGCGCGCGGATGAGCTGCATGGCGCAGTTGTCGGCGAGGATGTGGTTGCAGTCGAGGTCGGAGGCCTCGTCGCGGAAGATGCGGGTGGCCACTTCCTTCCACAGCACGCCGGTCTTCATGACATTGTGCTTCTCCGCCGAATGCAGCTTCTTGCCGCGCTTGCGGGCGAGGTCCACGGCGACGCGGATGATGCGCTCGATCTCGCCGGTGGTGTAGACCGTAGTGTCCACCGCGCGCTTCTGGCCGTCCTCCAGATTGGTGATCTCCTTCGGCTCGCCGAAATAGGTGCCGCCGGTCAGCTCGCGCACGATCATGATGTCGAGGCCCTCCACCAGCTCCCTCTTGAGGGAGGAGGCGTCGGCCAGCGCGGGATAGCAGATGGCCGGGCGCAGGTTGGCGAACAGGTCGAGGTCCTTGCGCAGGCGCAGCAGGCCCGCCTCCGGGCGCTTCTCGAAGGGCACCTCGGCCCATTTCGGGCCGCCCACCGCGCCGAGGATGGTGGCGTCGGCTTTCATGGCCTTGTCCACGGCGCTGTCGGAGATCGCCTCGCCATGGGCGTCGTAGGCGCAGCCGCCCACCAGGTCCGTCTCGACGTTGAAGCTGTTCTGCGTCTGCCTGTTCAGCCACTGGACGATGCCCTCGACCTCGCCCATCACCTCCGGGCCGATGCCGTCGCCCGGCAGCAGCAGAAGATCGTAACTCGCCATACCCGCGTTTCCCCGTGATGTGTGTGATTGCGCCGATTGCTAAAGGCTGCCCGCCGGATTGGCAAGGGCCGGGCGCTGCAAGGGACCGCTGGACCCCGGCCTGCGCCGGGTTCCGTATTCCCTCCTGTTGCGCAATCCGTGGCCGCATGGAGCGCAGCGGAAGCGGGGGCGAGCGATCAGCCCCGGTTCACCGAGACCTAGAGCCGCGGCTTGCGGTTGAGGGTCTGGAAAACGACGCAATAGCGCTCGGTTAGCTT
>JBFWSL010000062.1:0-12804 GCA_050248375.1 Hyphomicrobiales bacterium
CCGTAATCCATGCTGGACAAGACCTACCAACCTTCCAACATCGAAGACACGATCTACCGGCGCTGGGAGGAAAGCGGCGCCTTCGCCTGCGGCGCGAAGGAGCGCGTAGAGGCGGGCGCGAAGCCCTATACCATCGTCATTCCGCCGCCCAACGTCACCGGCTCGCTGCATATGGGCCACGCCCTCAACAACACGCTGCAGGACGTGCTGGTCCGCTTCGAGCGCATGCGGGGCAGGGACGTGCTGTGGCAGCCGGGCACGGACCATGCGGGCATCGCCACGCAGATGGTGGTGGAGCGCCAGCTCGGCGAATCCGGCACCGACCGGCGCACGCTCGGCCGCGAGGCGTTCGTGCGCCGGGTGTGGTCCTGGAAAGAGCAGTCCGGAGGCATGATCCTCAACCAGCTCAAGCGGCTGGGCGCCTCCTGCGACTGGTCGCGCGAGCGTTTCACCATGGACGAGGGACTGTCGAGGGCGGTTCTGAAAGTCTTCGTCGAGCTTTACCGCGCCGGGCTCATCTATCGCGACAAGCGGCTGGTCAACTGGGATCCGCATTTCCAGACCGCCATCTCCGACCTGGAGGTGCAGCCGGTGGAGACCAAGGGTCATCTGTGGCATTTCAGGTATCCGCTGGCCGACGGCGTCACCTACGAGCACCCCTATGTCATCGGCGAGGATGGCGAGAAACGCGACTGGAAGCCCTCCGACGGCGCGCCCGCCGGATATGAGACGCGCGATTATCTGGTCGTGGCCACGACGCGTCCGGAGACCATGCTGGGGGATACTGGCGTGGCGGTCCATCCCGACGATCCGCGCTACAAGGCGCTCGTGGGCCGGCATGTGGTGCTGCCGCCGGTCGGCAGGCGCATTCCCGTCGTGGCCGACGAGTATCCGGACCCCGAGGCCGGCACCGGCGCGGTGAAGATGACGCCGGCGCATGACTTCAATGACTTCGAGGTGGGCAGGCGCCACGGCCTGCAGGCGATCAACATCCTGACGCTGGAAGCGAAAATCCACATCGTGGACAATGCGGACTTCCTCGCCGGCGCCGAGGCAACGCCGATGCGCGAAGCGCTATGGCGCCAGCTCGACGGTCTCGACCGTTTCGAGGCGCGCGAGCGTATTGCGCAGGTCATGGAGGAGGGCGGCTTTCTCGACAGGGTCGAGCCGCACGCCCACATGGTGCCTTACGGCGACCGCTCCAACGCGGTCATCGAACCCTATCTGACCGACCAGTGGTATGTGGACGCGGCCACGCTGGCCAAGCCGGCCATAGAGGCGGTGGAGCGCGGCGAGACGGTGTTCGTGCCGCGCAACTGGGAGAAGACCTATTTCGAGTGGATGCGCAACATCCAGCCCTGGTGCATCTCGCGCCAGCTCTGGTGGGGCCACCGCATTCCGGCCTGGTACGGGCCGGACGGCGAGGTCTTCGTCGCCCATGACGAGGACGAGGCGAAAGCGCTGGCGCGCACGCATTATGGCGAGGACAGGCCGCTCGAGCGCGACCCCGACGTGCTCGACACCTGGTTCTCCTCCGCCCTGTGGCCGTTCTCCACGCTTGGCTGGCCGGACGACACGCCGGAGCTGAAGCGCTACTACAAGACCGACGTGCTGGTCACCGGCTTCGACATCATCTTCTTCTGGGTCGCGCGCATGATGATGATGGGACTGCACTTCATGCAGGAAGTGCCGTTCCACACCGTTTACATCCACGCCCTGGTCCGCGACGAGAAGGGCGCGAAGATGTCGAAGTCCAAGGGCAACGTCATCGATCCGCTCGATCTCGCCAGCCAGTATGGCGCCGACGCGTTGCGCTTCACGCTGGCCGCCATGGCGGCGCAGGGGCGCGACATCAAGCTCTCCACCTCGCGCGTGGAGGGCTACCGCAACTTCGGCACCAAGCTGTGGAACGCGGCGCGCTTCCTGGAGATGAACGAGTGCGCGCGCAGCGCGTCGTTCGATCCGGCGAAACTCTCGCAGACGGTCAACCGCTGGATCGCGGGCGAGGCGGAAAAGACCGCCGCGCAGGTGACGGAGAGCATCGAGGCCTACCGCTTCACCGATGCGGCGGGCGCCATCTACCATTTCGTCTGGCATGTGTTCTGCGACTGGTATGTGGAGCTGATCAAACCGGTGCTGACGGGAAGCGACGATGCGGCGAAGGCGGAGACGCGCGCGACGGCCGCCTGGACTCTCGACCAGGCGCTGAAGCTGTTGCATCCCTTCATGCCGTTCCTCACCGAGGAACTCTGGACCCGGCTGGGCGAAAACGGTCCCGCCCGCGAGAGCATGCTGATCGCAGCCGAGTGGCCGCGGCTCTCCGGCCTTGCCGACAAGGCTGCGGCGGACGAGATCGGCTGGGTCATCCGCTTCATCACCGAGGTGCGCTCGGTGCGCGCGGAACTGCGCGTGCCCGCGGGCGCCAGGGTGCCCGCGACGATCGTCGGCGCGGGTTCCGGCACCGAGGAGCGCGCCAAGCGCTATGACGATCTGGTCCGGCGGCTTGCCCGCATGGATGCCATCACCTTCGGCGAGGCGGCGCCCAGGGGCGCGGTCCAGATCGTGCTCGACGAGGCGACGGTGGCGCTGCCGCTCACCGGCGTCATCGACATCTCCGCGGAGACGGAGCGGCTGAAGCGCGAGATCGACAAGATCGGCGCGGAGATCGCTCAGCTTTCCAAGAGGCTCGGCGACGACAAGTTCGTCTCGCGCGCGCCGGAGCATGTGGTGGTGGAGCAGCGCGAGCGCATGGCGGAAGCCGAGGCGACGACCTCGCGGCTGCGCGACGCGCTGAAGCGGCTGGAAGCGGCGCTCTAAGCATCTCCAGCCCGGATGCCGGACTCCGGGTCTTCTCCTTGGCCGGACCCCGGCCTTCGCCGGGGTTTCGGGTTTATTCGCCGGGGTTTCGAATTCTCTCCTTGTGGACCGTAGCCGGGTGGAGCGAAGCGTAATCCGGGACCAGGAAGATCGGCGGTTCCCGGGTTCCGCTTCGCTCCACCCGGGCTACGGGCTGAGTGAAGCCGTACCACATACGCGAAACCCCGGGCTTGACCCGGGGTCCAGACACCGGTTTGACGCCGGACCCCGGCCTTCGCCGGGGTTTCGGGCTTATGATTTCCCGCTCCGCTCCAGTTCGCCGATGCGGCGGGCGAACATCAGCAGATAGAAGACAATGAACAGGTAGAGGAAGCTCTCGGTCGCATCGGCCGGGCGGGCGACCAGCGGCGCCATGCCGAGTTCCTTGGAAAGTGTCGCGGAGAACTTGAACAGCAGTGCGCCGAGCGACACGGGCACGATGGCGGCCGCCGGCAGGAAGAGCGACCAGCGGTTGCGGCGGATCCAGGGCTGGAACGCCGCCAGCGCGGGAATGACGAGGCCGCCGATCAGAACTCCGATCTCGAGCAGCGCGCGGGGCTTCTTGTCGAAGAGGTCGAGGGTGTTGTGCAGGTTGGTCTCCTGCTGGCGGTTGATCTGCGACCAGTATTCCGGCGTCTGCCAGTTGAAGAAGTGCTGGCCCCAACTGTGCTCCTCCCCGGCGATGTAGAAGCACGCCAGCGCCCCCATGGCCGCGACGGCGAGGACCAGCCGGCGGGCGCGCACGAAAGGCTTGAACAACAGGCGGACGGCGACGATCAGGCCGACGAGCGGGATGAAGAAATGTCCCATCTCGAGGAAGCCATAGCCCTCGGGAAGTATCTTCTCGACATAGAATTCCGGAGCGACGGCGTAGGTTACCAGCAGGAAGATGGTGAGGCCGAGAGGAATGCCGAGCCACCACCAGGCCTCCGGCCAGCCGGGATCGGTGGCGAAGGGGCGGAACCTGCCGGCGCCGGAGACGGGGTCGGGCAGGGGCAGGCCATCCTCGGCCTCTTGCTCGTGTTTCTGCCAGCGCCGCCGTTGAATGTTCATGCCCAAGAAACCCCGGTAGAGACGGGAATGCCGCCGCGATACGGCGCGTGCGCCTGTCCCCGTCCCGTCACAAATAGGACATTGAACCTTCACATGCCATTCACAAAAAACGCCGCATCGGGCGCTAGATGACGCCGTCTGCGGATGGTTCGGACCGGAGCGGTGCCGGAGGATTTGAAATTCCGCAGAAAGGATGATGAGTGTTTTCGCGGGCGGTGTATCTCAAATGCCACAGAATTGGGCATTCGGGCCACCATTACGACACAAATTTCGCCAATCATCCGAACTGCTTGAGGGGACGGTCTGCCCATCGTCCCGGTTGAGTGTTGCGGCCCCACCTGAGGCTTTCCGCGAGAGAGAATTCTTGCGTATTCTTGGAGTTGCGCCGTCCGTTTGAGGTCGCGCGGCAGGCTGAAGCAGCGATACATTTTGGGGGCAGAGGATGGACGCGAAGACGTTCGACAAGGCACGTTTGCCGAGCAGGCATGTGACGGAAGGGCCACAGAGGGCCCCGCACCGGTCCTATCTTTATGCGATGGGGCTGAGCCGGGAGCAGATTCACCAGCCCTTCGTCGGCGTCGCCTCCTGCTGGAACGAGGCCGCCCCCTGCAACATCTCGCTGATGCGCCAGGCGCAGGCGGCGAAGCAGGGCATCGCGGCGGCGAACGGTACGCCGCGCGAGTTCTGCACCATCACCGTCACCGACGGCATCGCCATGGGCCACCAGGGCATGAAGTCGTCGCTGGCCTCGCGCGAGGTCATCGCGGACTCCGTCGAGCTCACCATGCGCGGCCACTGCTACGACGCCCTTGTGGGGCTCGCGGGCTGCGACAAGTCGCTGCCGGGCATGATGATGGCGATGGTCCGCCTCAACGTGCCGTCGATCTTCGTCTATGGCGGCTCCATCCTTCCCGGCACCTTCAAGGGCCGTCCGGTCACGGTGCAGGACGTGTTCGAGGCCGTCGGCCAGCATTCGGTCGGCAACATGTCGGACGCGGACCTGGACGAACTGGAGCAGGTGGCGTGTCCTTCCGCCGGCTCGTGCGGGGCGCAGTTCACCGCCAACACCATGGCGACGGTTTCCGAGGCCATCGGCCTGGCGCTGCCCTATTCGGCCGGCGCGCCCGCGCCCTACGAGATCCGCGACCGCTTCGTCATGGCGGCGGGCGAGAAGGTCATGGAACTGCTGGCGCGCAACATCCGCCCGCGCGACATCGTCACCCGCAAGTCGCTGGAGAACGCGGCCGCTGCGGTGGCGGCTTCGGGCGGCTCGACCAACGCGGCGCTGCACCTGCCGGCCATTGCCCATGAGTGCGGCATCAAGTTCGATATCTTCGACGTGGCGGAAATCTTCAGGAAGACTCCCTATGTCGCGGACCTGAAGCCGGGCGGCAAATATGTCGCCAAGGACATGTTCGAGGCGGGCGGCATTCCGCTGCTGCTGAAGACGCTGCTCGACCATGGCTATCTGCATGGCGACTGCATGACGGTGACCGGCCGCACCATGGCCGACAACCTGAAGTCGGTGAAGTGGAACGACCAGCAGGACGTGGTCCGCCCCGCCGACAAGCCGATCACGTCAACCGGCGGCGTGGTGGGCCTGAAGGGGAATCTCGCTCCGGAAGGCGCCATCGTGAAGGTGGCCGGCATGAAGATGCTGAAATTCACCGGCCCGGCCCGCTGCTTCGACTCCGAGGAGGAGGCTTTCGAGGCGGTGAGCAAGCGCAAATACAAGGAAGGCGAGGTCATCGTCATCCGCTACGAGGGTCCCAGGGGCGGCCCCGGCATGCGCGAGATGCTGGCGACCACCGCCGCGCTCTACGGCCAGGGCATGGGCGAGAAGATGGCGCTCATCACCGACGGCCGCTTCTCGGGCGCCACGCGCGGCTTCTGTATCGGCCATGTGGGGCCGGAGGCCGCGGTGGGCGGTCCCATCGGCCTGCTGAAGGACGGCGACATCATCACCATCGATGCCGTCGCGGGCACGCTCGACGTGGACCTGAGCGACGCCGAACTGGAGAAACGCCGCAAGGCCTGGAAGCCGAGGGAGACGGCCTACAAGAGCGGCTACTTGTGGAAGTACGCGGATCAGGTGGGACCGGCCCGTGACGGCGCCGTCACCCATCCTGGAGGATGTGAGGAAGTTGTTTCGTACGCTGACATCTAGTCCGGCCCGTGTGGCCGTGATCTGCGCGGGCCTCGCGCTGGGGTCCCCGGGGTCCCTCGCGGCCGCGGAAAAGGCTGCCTTTTCCTCGGCCACGGAGGCCTACAGGAGCGGGCTCACCGCGCTCGCGGCCGGCCGCACAGGAGATGCCGTCACGGCGCTCGGCGTCGCGGCCGAGGGCGGCGTCATCGGCGCGCGGCTGAAGCTCGCCGACATCTACGCGCACGGCACCGGCGTGCAGAAGGATGCGGTGAAGGCGTTCGAATACTACCGCTCCATCGCCGACCAGTACGCGGATATCAGCCCCCGCCATCCCATCGCGCCCTATGTGGCGAAGGCTTTCGTGGCGCTCGCGGGCTACTATCGCGAGGGTATTCCTGGCCGCGATCTCGCCGCCAGCCCGGCGCGGGCGTCGCGGCTGCTGCATCACGCGGCGTCCTATTTCGGCGACGCCGAGGCTCAGTACCAGCTTGCCCGCATGTATCTGACGGGCGAGGGCGTGAACCGCAACCCGCGGCTCGCGGTCAACTGGCTCGCAAACGCCTCACAGAAGCAGCATGCGGCCTCGCAGGCGCTGCTCGGAGACCTGCTGTGGCGCGGCATCGACGATATCCAGCGCCAGCCGCTGAAGGGGCTCGCGCTGCTCTCGCTGGCGCGCCAGAATGCGGCCGGCAGCGAGGATGCCGAGTGGATCGAGGAAGTCTCCGCCAAGGCGCTGTCGCAGGCCGAACCCAACCAGCTCGAGCTGGCGTCCAGGCTTTACGACAAGTGGCGCGGTCCCGCCGACCGCGCGCCCAACATGGCGTCGGCGCCGGCCATTGCGTTCGACGCGGCGGGACTGGAGTCGCTGAACCCGGCCCCGGTCGTGCCGGTGGAGGCGGTCGCCACGACGCCGGTGCCGGAGGCTTCGGCCGCGCCGAATGCGGCGGTGCGGTAGGACCGAAAGTCAGCTTCGCACAGCTATCCCTCAAGCCGTCTCGTCCAGCTCGATCACCACCGGCACGTGGTCGGAGGGCTTTTCCCAGGAACGGGTGAATTTCTGGATCTCGCAGGAGACCAGCCTGTCCGCCGCCTGCGGCGTCAGCAGCATGTGGTCGATGCGGATGCCGTTGTTCTTCTGCCAGGCGCCGGCCTGGTAATCCCAGAAGGTGTATTCGCGCTCGCCGGGGTGGCAGGCGCGATAGGCATCGGTCAGGCCCAGGTTGAGCAGGGCCTGGAAGGCCGAGCGCGAGGCCGGCTGGAACAGGGCGTCGCCGGTCCACTTGTCGGGGAACTCAGCGTCGTCCGGCTGGGGGATGACGTTGTAGTCGCCGCAGAAGACGGCCGGCTCCTCGAAGGCGAGGCGGCCGCGGATGTGGGCATCGAGCCGTTTCATCCAGGCGAGCTTGTAGTCGAACTTCTCGGAGTCGACGGGGTTGCCGTTGGGCAGGTAGATGGACGCCACGCGCACCACGCCGCCGCCGACGCTGAACACCGCCTCCAGATAACGCGCCTGCACGTCGCCGCCGTCGCCGGGCAATCCCTTCACGATCTCGTCGAAAGGCAGGCGGGAGAGGATGGCGACGCCGTTGAAGCCTTTCTGGCCGTGCACGGCGACGTTGTAGCCCATGTCCTCGACCGGGCCGGCCGGAAAGCCTTCGTCGACGCTCTTGATCTCCTGCAGACAGACGACATCGGGGGAGGACTGCGCGAGCCACTTGGTCAGCCCGTCGATGCGGGCCTTGACGCCGTTGATGTTCCAGGTGGCGATTTTCATGGGGGTCCCGTGCGGCTGCCGACGGCCCGGCTCATAGCACGGAGTCCGGCGGGGCAAAACCGGCAGGTTGCGGATCAAGGGTATCCGTCAGCCGCCGGCGGCCTTTACTCGAAAAAGCAGCTCGACTTGCTGTCGGCGTGCAGGGTCGAAGCGTTCCGCGGCTGCGACTTGAGGCGGTAGTCGTAGAAGTCGTATTTGAACCTCTCGATCCGGCACTCGCCGCCGTCCAGGCTGAACGCGATGTCGATGTCGTATTTGAAGCCGGATTTCTGGGCGTCCTTGGGGATCCAGGTATGCACATACGTCCCGGACAGCGCATGTCTGGAATCAGAAACCGTCGTGCTGGTCCTGTAGCGGACGGTGTGGTGCATGTCGTTGAAAGGACAGTCAGCTTGTCCCTCCGCCGGGCCGCCGCTCCACGCGAAGGCGACTCCGAGGGTCGATCCGTCCTGGCACACGGATTTCTGCTCGAAGAGCCTGTCGCCTATCAAGCTGAACCGGGTCGACATTCTCATATAGGATTTGCCGCTTACCGTGGATTCGAGGTTCGTGAATGTGAGGGCGCGGGGCTTCGCCTCATCGGCAACCTGGCTGGATAGGGATTCGAGCTGGCAGGGATACCGGTAGCGAAGCTGACCCTTCTCATGTGGACGTCCAAATGTGGTTTGCTGGAAACTCATCTGAGCCGTTGCCGAGCAGTTCTCGTCGCTGATTTCTATTTCATGCACGAATTCAATGACATTGTGGATCAGTCGCCCTCCCGACCTGAACGTGTAGTCCTGTTTTTCCAGCAACTGTAGAGTTTTCCCCTGGACCTCCGCCCTAGTCCGGAAAGATAGAAACTTCCTGTCTCCGAACCGCTCGAAATAGCCGGACATCAGGTCATGGTCGAGGATGCTTTCTTCCTTTCCGATCGGAAAAACGATTCCAACTTTTTGAATGGTTCCGACCATGAGTATAACGCCGGCAGCAAGCCTGATCTCGTAGATGCGCGACCTGGGCTGCGGTGCCGTGCACGGCTCCTTGCATGCCTCGCCGAGCACGATCTTGTGCGTCTTCAGGATATCCAGCCATTCGGCGGCGCGCGCGCCCGGGCCAGGCAGGAGCAGCAGGCCCAACAGCATAAATCTCAGCGCCAGCGACATTAAGGGGCCCCGCTTCGCCGAAGGGGCGCTGATGGATCGGGTTCAGGCAATCGGAATACGGACCTCAGTTGCAGACCTGCTGGCCGTTGAAGGTGAAGCAGGTCTTGATGGGCGTGGCGGGCGCGTGGGACGATTTGGCCCGGCTTTCCACTTGGGTGAGGCGCTGCTCGGCTTCCTTGCGCCGCGAGCTGTCGGGAAATTCGCTGATGAAACGCTTGATCTGGTTCGGGTCTGTCGACTCGCGCACGAAGGTCCAGGCGATGTCCTCCGCGTTGGGGCCGGAGGGTGCGCCGGCGGCCGAGGGCAGGGGCTCGCGCAGGAAGATTTCCTCGCGCGAAAGCGAACCGTAGACGAAGGGCTCCTGCTCGCGGCCGGTGAGGGAGATGACCTCGTCGCGGACGTTGCGGAACAGGAAGTTGATCTCCAGACCCGGCGTCTCGATATGGCGCAGCAGAGCGGTGGTGAAGGGGCTGTTGCGGCCCGAGCCGTCGAGGGCGGTGGTGCCGTCCTTGGCGGCGTAGGCGACGAGCACGCTGCCGGTGGGTTCCACGCGGGCAAGGCCGCGGTCCACCGCGCGGGTGCGCACGCTGCGCACCATCTTGGCCGCGTAGGGATTGTTGCGGCAGGCATCCAGCATGACGAGGCCGAGACGCGACGCTCCGCCGACCATCAGCATCACCGTCTTCAGGTTGACCGCCTCCTGATCCACGGTGAGGTCGGAGGCCAGCTCCGCATCCACCGGGATCAGCCAGTTCTCGCCGCCCACCTCCATGCCGTGGCCGGCGAAGAAGACGACCGCCATTTCGGAGCCGGGCACCTTCTTGCTGAAGTCCAGCAGCTCACGGCGCATGGCGTCATAAGTGCCGTCGGTCACGCGGGTAACGGAAAAGCCGAGCCGTTCGAGCGAGGTGGCGACGTCGCCGGCGTCGTTGGCCGGATTGGCCAGGGGGGTGGCGTTGCGGTAGGCGCCGTTGCCGATGACGAGGGCTACGCGGCTTTCCGCGAAGGCTGGCCAGACGGTCGCGGCGATCATCAACAGCGCTGAAGCGAGGGCACAAGCCAGTCTGTCCATCGGTCTTCCTCTCTGAACCCGCAGCAAGCGCCATAGAAATATGACCGTTTATCTTGACGACGCCAAGCTGAACGGCAAATGAACGCCGCCATCGCTGAGGATCGTCAGGTGCGTATCCGGACGATCACTGGACGGGTGCGGAAAATCAGGGCACTCTTTCAGCCGGGAAACGTCCGGAGAGCGGAGCCATGCGGCTGCGTTTGCTTGTGATTTCGGCTTTGGCGCTGATCCCGGCGCGAGCCCAGGCGGCCGACATCCTCGAACTGCTCAAGACCCACAAGATCGTGATGGGCGAGGGGTGCACCGAACCCTGTACGCTTGGCCGCATGAATCCGACCGGCGAGATCCGACTCGCAGACGGCTACCTAATGGCGATCAGTCTGCAAGAAAAGGGCGGCTACATCTATCCGATCAATGCCGAGGAAGACATTCTGAAGCATCCCTTGATGCAAGGCTACTTCGCGCGCAGCTCGGTGAAACAGTTCAGGTTGCTAACCAAGTCGGAGGTATCGGGCGGTATTTTGACATACTCCAGCGACTCTGCCTTCGGTTCCAATTCTCAACAGCCGATCAAACTGCTGTCTCGTACCAAGATAGAGATCGCCGAGAATACGTGTGCGGGCCGGAGTGAGTATATCCAAGCTCACGGTACGCATCGGATTCGTTTTCCCTGCGCAGTGGTCGCTTTGACGGGCGGTTCGGAGGATGCTGGGGCCACGGGCTGGAGGAGGCTGAATTTTGTTGACGTGAAGAGCTCGCAGGGCGGGCGGTACTCAGAATCGTTCGATCTGGTGAACGACCGGCTCTACTACAATGTCGAACTCTGCAAAGACTCCAGCTGGCTGTCGATGGAGTTCGAATGGAAAGGCGGGCCCCTGTCCGGGTCACACAAATGTCAGGGGCATTTTCAGCACAACGAACTCTCCTATTCCACCAGCGTGAAGGTTGACGGTGAACGACGGCACCTGAGCGCGACGGGCGCGAAGGTATGGCGTAGCAACCGCACGACAAGAGTCCCTCTGGAATTCGACATCCGCGTAACCCTTGAAGGCAAGAACTGCCGGATCGAGAAGTTTCATTATCGCAACACGGCCATCCTGTCCGCCGATGCGAAGACGAGGTGCTATCTTGACTAGGCGCCGCAGATTGGCATGTGGCAGACGTTTTTCCCAATTGCCTGCTCTGTGCACGGCATTGATCGCGTTTCTTCTCCCTTCCGTAGTCCGCGCGGCCGACATCCTCGAACTGCTCAAGACCCACAAGATCGTCGTCGGGCCCACATGCATCGACCAGAGCATGAACGCCCGGAAGCCTTGCGCGCCGCCGCCTGTGAGCGCGCGTACTGAAATCATCCTGGCGAAAGGGGTAATCTACGAACGGGACCTGGCGGCGGGCGGACGCGGACTCCTCTACCCGGTTGGCCGCGAGGAGGATCTACTCGTGCACCCGCTGACGAAGGAGTCATTCGAGCGCAGCAAGGCGGAAATCCGGTACGACTATTTCCGCTCCAGAGCCGACGTATCGGGAGAGGTCCTGACGCTCGTCCTAAAGTCGCGCAGCACGCTGCTCAATCCCCGCTTCACCTCCCAAAGCGTGGACACGACCACGATCACCGTCAAAGGGGATAGCTGTTCCGTGCTGCACAAACCCCAGGGCATTACGATGCGGCGGGCGCGCTGCACGCTTGTCCCGTTGTCCACCGGAACCGGCGAAGGACCGGCGCCCCGATCGCTTTCGCTCCTGGCTATCGCGCGAACTTATCAAGGCAAACTCGAGAGGACCTCGGAATATTTCACGCTGATCAACGACCGGCTGAACTATCCGATGGTGTATTGCGCCGACGGTTCGCAGCTCGCGGTGGCGTTCGACTGGAAGGGCGGCGCGCTGAGCGGCACGCACCGCTGCGACACGGAGACGGCAGGGCGCGTCAATCACAACACGCTCACCTACAAATCGACCGTGACGGTGGAAAGAGACGTTTACAGTCTCGTTGCCTCGGGAACCCACGACGACAAGGGCTATGCGGGGTATAACCGCAGCTTCGAGATCGAGATACGGCTGGTGGTGAGCGAAGGGAAGTGTGAGCTCGAGAAATTCTATCTGAAGGAACACTACGGGCACTCTGCCCCGTTCATCCGTTCGAACGACGCGGAGTCTAAATGTTTTCTCGACTGACGAGGCCCGCTGACGAGGCCGGCCAGGCAGAAGTCAAGTGCGGCCTGAGCTGACCGAGCCGGTGCAAAGCGAAAAACGCGTCCCGCAGCCGCAGGACGCGGCGGCGAAGGGGCGCTTCTCCCGTCACGGGCAAATTTGGATTTCAATGGCGGGAGGGCATGAGGCACACTGCCCCGGTCCGGGCTGGCGCCATCGGGGGTGCTCCGGCTTCACGCAGCCGCGTTCACGGGAGGGGCGGTCTCATGCCGAAGTGGTTCTGCCAGGTTGTCCGTCCGGTCCTGACGGCGCTTGCCCTGTTCCTGTGCGTCAATGCCACCGCGCGGGCGGCGACGGCTGAGATCGACGCCTTCACGGCGCGCTTCCTCGCCACTCTTCAATCGATCAAGGACATCGCCGAGGCGCGCATGAAGGGCCAAACGCAGTCCGATGAAAAGGCGCGGTTGCAGACGCTCGCCGGCGACCTGCGGGAGGTCGTGCGGTCGGACCTGATGCTGCAGATGGACCCGGACAGATTCTACGCCAAGACCGGCGGCCTGCATTATTCCGTAGTGGACGCGATCAAGGCTGCGTTCGCATCCCACTT
>JBFWSL010000062.1:12904-14365 GCA_050248375.1 Hyphomicrobiales bacterium
TTTCCCTGGCCGAGCTGGAGCTTCTGCACGGCTCCGATCTGAACGCGGAGCGCGCGGCAGGGTCCGCGGAGGCCATTGTGGCGGCTCATCGCGCCACGCCGGAACAGAAGCAGCGGTTGTCCGCGATCGCGGCTCGGTTGCGGGCGGGGGCGGCGGCAGGCGCGCCGACGCCTGTCGACGCGCAGGCAGTGCTGTCGGCATTCGAGCAGGGACAGAAGCGGCCGTTCCTTCAGGTCGCAGAGCTTGTTCGAACGGTCAATTCAGGACGGGGAGACCAGTCCTTGCAGCAGCAACTGGACAAGGCGCTGGACCTCAATGGCCGTTTCCGCAATTTGCCGAAAGCATGCCGGGCGACGCAATCCGGTATCCCGCTGCGGCGCCAGATCGCGGCGATTGGGCCTTTCTTCGAATTCTGGAATACCTTTCCGGACTTCGAGCAGTTCTGCCGCTTCTTTTTCGAACGCAATCTCTCGCGCAAACGCGCGCTGGCATACCCCATGCTGGACAAGCTCTACGCTACACACGACTAGTTCGGCATTCTGGTGTCGTACTTCCAGCAGGTTCATGAGATCGCCGAAGCCATGGACCTGCTGAGTATCCGCTCTCGGCCGGTGTCATGCGGGAGTATTTCCTCGCCAAGATCGAGACCGTGCAGCTCGAAGATGGTGCGCCGCGCGCCCAGTTCCACGCCACGCTGGCCGACCCGTATCTGAAGACGGCGGTCGCGGCAGCCGAAACCGCGGCCGGGCGGCGGGAGATCCAGCAGGCGCAGCAGTATCTCGCGCGCGCCACGGCGCTTGCCTCCGGCAGCTACGCGGCGCGCTGGAGGGAGGGCCGGCGGGGTATCGCGGCGGTGACGGAGGAACTCGGACCCATCGTCGGCCGCGCGCTTGGCGCCGCGCTCGAACTGGCGCGAGACAAGAGGCTGGCGAACAGCCCGCAACTGGCGGAAATCACGTTCCGGCTCGCCCAGCTTGCGCAGATCGGGGATGTGGGGCTCTCGGTCCAGGCCGGCCTTCGGCGGGGCGCGGAGGATGCGCCCGAAGGGCGGCAGTTGCTGGCGGATTTCGAGCAGGCGACCGTGACGGCCGGGCATCTCGACGCGCTCGTCAGGATTTACGACTCCGGCGTTGACGACAGCCTGCGCGATGCCCTCAAGGCGGCCCGGGAGCGGCGCTCCAGCCTCTCACAGGAAATGCGGGCGCACATGCCCTTCTACAGCGAATTCGCCAATATCAGCCCCTTGTCCCTGCGGGAAGTTCTGGATCGCCTTGGTGAGGGCGAGGCGCTGGTGATGATCATTCCCACAGACAAGGCGACGGCCGTTCTGGCGGTGGGCACAAAGCGCGTGGCGTTGCGTCGGATCGAGTTGGGCAGTGCGGCCATCGAGGAGCAGGTGAAGCGATTGCGGGCCGGGCTGGACCCCAACAGGATCGATATCCAGGCGCCGGACAGCTACGA
>JBFWSL010000063.1:0-14313 GCA_050248375.1 Hyphomicrobiales bacterium
CGGAAGCACGGTGACGGTGACGGGCTGGCCGACCGGGAGCGTGCGGGCCCGGTCGTCGGGCGTCGCCTCGACCATGTAGAGCTGCTTGCTGCGCTCCTCGCGGGAGAAGATGACCGGCGGCGCGTATTCCGCCTGCTGGGAGATGAAGCGGACCTTTGCCGTCAGCCCGTCCGGGCAGCCGTCGCAGGAGACGGTGATGCCGTCGCCGGTGCGCAAGGCGGCGCGCATGGGCTCGGGTATGTAGAAGCGCACCTTCACGTTGCCCGGCGGCAGGATGGAGATGACCGACTGGCCGGCGCCGACGAACTCACCGGGACGGAAGTACACTTCCTGCACCTTGCCGGTGACAGGGGCATAGACCGTGCGGCGGGCAAGCCGTGTCTGCGCATCGGCGACATCGGCGCGGGCGGCCTGGGCGGCGGCCTTGTCGCGGTCGAAGGCGGAGCGGGCGTCGTCCAGCCGCGACTGGGAGACGACGCCGCGCTCCAGCAACTGCTCGGCGCGCTCCAGACCGAGCCTGGACAGGGTGAGCGAGGCTTCCGCCTGTTCCAGTTTGGCCGTGGCCGCGTTCAGCGCGGCGGTCTCGGTGCTGTCATCCAGCTCGAACACCTTGCCGCCGGTGGTGGCGGCATCGCCCTCGCTCACTGTGAGCGATTTCAGGTGGCCGGAATCGACCGGCCCGACGAAGACGAACTCGCCTTCCATGTAGCCCGTGTAGCTCTCGCCCGTGCCGCCGGAGCAGCCGGCAAGCGCGATCAGGGCGAGCGACAGAACAAGCGCGGTGGCGGAACGGATCATGGCTCAGGCCTTGCGGGGATGTCGATCCGGCGCGCGTATGGCGTCGAGGATCAGGGTGATGTGCGTATCCAGGAAGCGGTCGGTGTCGAGGGGCCGGTGCCGCTCGAACAGGGACCGCCACAGCACCGCCATAAGCGCCGGCGCCACCAGCAGGTGCGGGAACTCGCGCAGCGCGGTCGGCCGGAACTCGCCTCGCTCCACGCCGCGGTCGATAAGCATCTGCATGGCGGCGATGCCGTGGGCGATGACGTTCTCCACGTAATAGGCGGTCAGCTCGGGGTGCTTGGGCCCTTCGGCGATCAGCAGCCGGGCCACCTTGGCGCGGGGGGAGCGGACGAAGGCCTTGAAGAAGTCGAGAAAGGGGCCGCGCAGGAAGTCCTCGGAGGATAGCCGCGTGTCGCGGATGTCCTCGATCATGCTGTCGAAGCCCGGCTTGACGAAGGTCTTGATGACCGCCTTGAACAGTTCCTCCTTGGTGCGGAAGTAGAGATAGGGCAGGCCCTTGCTGACCCGCGCGCGGGCGGCAACGTCCTCCAGCCGGGTAGCGGCGAAGCCCTTGGCGGCGAATTCCTCCAGCGCGGCGCTGACGATCTCCTCGGGACGGTCGTTCTTGCGCCGCCTGGGCCTGGCGGCGGCTTTCTTCGCGGGTTTCGCGCGGGATGTCCGGGATGGCGTGCCCATGAGACAAATATAATGACTGACCGGTCAGTATTGCAAGGGGTAGAAAAAAGATCGTAGGCAGGATCGGATTAACGTGACGAGTCAAGGGGATGGGGCCTGGGATCCACGTGCCGGCGTGGCCGGCCCAGCCAAGCCAATGCCGGCCTGGAGCAATGAATGGAAGACTGGACCCCGGCCCAAGGCCGGGGTTTCGGGTTCCCTTATGCTGGTCCTTGCTCCGAAACCCCGGGCGAAGACCCGCCTGCGGGGCCGAAGCCCCTACGGCGCGGCGAAGGCCCGGGGTCTATGGCAGCCCGGCCGTAGCTTGCGCCTACGCTGGACCTCCGGCCTGCGCCGGGGTTCCGGGAGTTGCCGGGAATGAAAGCGACTCGAAACCCCGGCGAAGGCCGGGGTCCATCCGGTCAAGCCGGAGGACGACAAGACCGCAGTCTCACGCCCTTGGATGCGCCGCGTCGTAGATTTCCAGCAGCTTCGCCGCGTCCACCTCGGTGTAGATCTGGGTGGTGGAGAGGCTGGAGTGGCCGAGCAGCTCCTGGATCTCGCGCAGGTCCGCGCCGCCACCGAGCAGATGGGTGGCGAAGGAGTGCCGCAGGGCATGGGGCGTGGCGCTTTCGGGCAGGCCGAGCGCGCCGCGCAGGCGTTGCATGAGCAACTGGATGATGCGCGGGCTGAGCCGCTTGCCCTTTTCCCCCAGGAACAGCGGGCCATCCGGCTTCGTCCGGTAGGGGCAGAGCTTCAGGTAGCGGTCGATGGCCTGCTGCGCCCTGGGCAGCACGGGCACCATGCGCTCCTTGCCGCCCTTGCCCCGCACCCTGAGGAAGTCGCGGCCGCCGGAGGGCGCGTCGCGGCGGGCGAGCGACAGCGCCTCGGAAATGCGCAGGCCGGAGCCGTACAGCAGCATGAGGATGGCGGTGTCGCGGGCGAGCACCCAGCCGGGGGTTTCGCTGCCCATGTCGGGGCGCGTGTCCCCGGCCAGGGTGACGGCGCGGTCCACGGCGAGCGGCTTGGGGACCGAGTGGGGTATCTTGGGCGACGAAATGGCGAGCACGGCGTCGTTCTTGAGGATGCCGCGCCGGTCCATGAAGCGGAAGAACATGCGGATGGCGGAGAGCGACCGGGCCAGGCTGCGGCCGGTGAGGCCCTCGGCGCGGCGCGCGGCCAGCCAGGCGCGGAAATCCCGGGGCGAGAGCTTCGCCAGCGTCTTCAGGGCGACGGGCTTGCCGAGATGGCGGCAGAGGAACCCGAGCAGGCCGGCGACGTCGCGCTCATAGGCGTCGAGAGTGTTGGCGGAAAGGCCCTTTTCGGAATGCAGGTAGGAGAGCCAGTCGCGGAAGACCCCGACGGCGTCGCTCCTCGCGAAATCCTCGACCTCCCCGCTCATGCGCCTCCCGTCACCTCGTCAGATGGTCTGGCCGGTCGACTTCCAGTCGGCGAGGAAAGCGTCGAGGCCCTTGTCGGTGAGGGGATGCTTCGCCAGCCCCTTGAGCACCGACGGCGGCACGGTGGCCACGTCGGCGCCTGCGAGCGCCGACAGCTTCACGTGGTTGGGGGTGCGGATGGAAGCGGCGAGGATCTCGGTGGAGAGCGCCTCGTAGTTGTCGTAGATGGCGCGGATCTCGCCGATCAGCTCCATGCCGTCGAGGCCGATGTCGTCGAGGCGGCCAATGAAGGGCGAGATGAAGGTGGCGCCGGCCTTGGCGGCGAGCAGCGCCTGGTTGGCGGAGAAGCACAGGGTCACGTTCACCTTGGTGCCGCCCTGCGTCAGCGTGCGGCAGGCCTTCAGCCCGTCCCAGGTGAGCGGCACCTTGATGGTCACATTGTCGGCGATCTTCGCCAGCTTGCGGCCCTCGGCCACCATGTCGTCGGACTTCGTCGCGGCCACCTCGGCGCTGACCGGGCCTTCGACGATCCTGCAGATCTCCGCGACGACTTCCTTGAAGTCGCGCCCGGACTTGGCGATGAGCGAGGGATTGGTGGTGACGCCGTCCACGAGGCCGGTTTCGGCCAGTTCGGCGATCTCCTTCACGTCGGCGCTGTCGACGAAGAATTTCATGCGGCGAGCAACTCCTGCTGCGTGGCCGTGAGGCCGTGGCTACTATAGGAAGACGAATCTTCCGCTTCCCTTAATGATGGCCGAGGCCAAGGTGAACATCCCGGCTACCGTTCCGGTTCTACTCCCATATGCCCTTGAGGCGCCATACGATTATCTGACGGGCGGATTGAGCCTTTCGCCCGGGGATTTCGTGGTGGCGCCGCTGGGGCCGCGCGAAGTCGTGGGCGTGGTGTGGACGGACGAGGGCACCGCGAACCGGCGCAGGGTCGACCCGAAGAAGCTGCGGCCGGTGAGCGAGCGCATCGAGGAGGTGCCGCCGCTGCCGCCCGCGTCACTGCGCTTCGCCGACTGGGTGGCCAACTACACGGTCAGCCCGCCCGGCATGGTGCTCAGGATGATGATGAGCGCACGGGAGGCCTTCGTGCCGCCCGCGCCGCGCTTCGGCGTGCGGCTGGCGGGTCCCCCGCCCGGGCGCATGACCGGCGCGCGGTCCCGGGTGCTGGACATCGCGGGCGATGGTCTGCTGCGCGTCAAGCAGGCGCTGGCGGAGGAGGCCGGCGTGTCGCCGGGCGTCATCGACGGGCTGGTGGACGCGGGCACCCTGGCGCTGGAGATACTGCCCCGGGAGAAACTGCCGCTGCCCGATCCCGGATTTGCTTCGGCGGAACTGACCGCGGAGCAGAAGGCCGCCGCCGGCGTCCTGCGGGAGAAGGTGGAGGCGGGGGGGTATTCGGTGACATTGCTCGACGGCATCACCGGCTCGGGCAAGACGGAGGTGTATTTCGAGGCGGTGGCGGCGGCGCTGGAGCGGGGCCGGCAGGCGCTGGTGCTGCTGCCGGAGATCGCGCTGACGGGAGCATTCATTTCCCGTTTCGAGGCGCGCTTCGGCTGTCCTCCCGCGCAATGGCACTCCGAGATGAACCCGAAGGCGCGCGGACAGATCTGGCGCGCGGTGGCGGCGGGCGAGGCGCGCTGTGTGGTGGGCGCGCGCTCGGCGCTGTTCCTGCCTTTCCCCGATCTGGGGCTGATCGTGGTGGACGAGGAGCACGACCCCGCCTTCAAGCAGGACGACCGGGTCAGCTACCAGGCGCGGGACATGGGCGTGGTGCGCGGATCGCTCGGCCGGTTTCCGGTGGTGCTCAGTTCGGCCACGCCTTCCATCGAGAGCCATGTCAACGCCATGCAGGGCCGTTACACCCATGTGCGGCTGGAGACGCGCTTCTCGGGCGCGCGGCTGCCGGACATCGAGGCCATCGACATGCGCAGGACGCCGCCCGAGAAGGGGCGCTGGCTGTCGCCGCCGCTGGTCGAGGCGGTGGAGGAGACGCTGCGGCGCGGCGAGCAGGCGCTGCTGTTCCTGAACCGGCGGGGCTACGCGCCGCTGACGCTGTGCCGGGCCTGCGGGCACCGCTTCGAGTGCCCGCAATGCTCGGCCTGGCTGGTGGAGCACCGCTTCCGCAAGCGACTCGAATGCCACCATTGCGGTTATCGCCAGCCGACGCCGCAGGCCTGTCCCAGTTGCGGAGCGGAGGGCACGCTGGTGCCGTGCGGGCCGGGGGTGGAGCGGATCGCGGAAGAGGTGGCGGAACGCTTTGCCGGCGCGCGCACGGTGCTGCTGTCGAGCGACGCCACGCCGACGGTGACGGCCATGCGCGAGGCCCTGGAGCGCATCGAGCAGGGCCGCGCCGACCTCGTCATCGGCACCCAGCTCGTGGCCAAGGGGCATCATTTCCCCGGGCTGGCCACGGTCGGGGTTGTGGACGGCGACCTGGGCCTGGGGCTGGGCGATCCGCGGGCGGCGGAGCGGACCTGGCAATTGCTGTCGCAGGTGACGGGACGGGCGGGCCGGGAAGCGATCAGCGGCAAGGGCTACATCCAGACACATATGCCGGAGCATCCGGTGATCGCGGCGCTGGCGGCGGGCGACCGCGACGCCTTCATCGGGCAGGAGATCGCCGCGCGGCAGCGCACGGGCTATCCGCCCTTCGGCCGCCTGGCGAGCCTGCTGGTGTCGGCTTCCACGGCGGGGGCGGCGCATGACCATGCGCGGGCGCTGGCGCGCTGCGCCCCTTCAGCCGCGAAAATCCGTATCCTGGGTCCCGCCGACGCGCCCCTTTCCGTCATCCGCGGCCGGCACCGGGTCCGGCTGCTGGTGAAGGCGGACCGGCAGGCGGATTTGCAGGCCTATCTGCGGCAGTGGCTGGCCGCCGCCCCGAAAACCACGGGCAGCGTGCGGCTCAGCCTCGATGTGGACCCCTACAATTTCCTTTAGCGGCGGGGAGGGTGTGCAGACGTGCAGCTCCTTTCCCCGTCCACCCGTCCGCCATGCCCATCGGCCAAGGCGCGGCGCGCCGGATTCCGCCATTATCCGCGGCTTAAGTTCCGGGGGCCGGCGGCGAGCCGGAGCGGGCGGGAATCCGGCCTTTCCCCTGCGGCAAAACGTGCCGCCCCCCGTGTTGCCAGTGTCAGGGCTGTATGTTAGAGGAACCCCGGTTTTCGAGGGGGTGGGCGCGCCCGGAGGCGTGCGCCCGGATCGGCTCGTTTTCCATCGGAATTCAGTCCTAAGAATGCGCGGCCGGCGGAATTTGCGTCCGCGACCAACGTGGGAAGAGCGTGTCACGTGGCAGTTGAAGAACCGATCGTAGCGGGCGTGGCCGGCCGATATGCGACGGCGCTTTTCGAGCTCGCCGAAGAATCGGGCAAGACCGATGCGGTCGCCGCCGATCTCGTGGGATTCCAGAAGCTTCTTGACGAAAGCGCGGACCTGTCGCGCCTCGTGCGCTCGCCGGTCTTCACCGTCGAGGATCAGCAGCGGGCGCTTGCGGCGGTGCTGAGCAAGGCCGGGATCAAGGGGCTGACGGCGGACTTCTTCGGGCTCGTGGCCCGCAACCGGCGCCTGTTCGCGCTGCCGGAAATGATCGGCGCCTTCAAGTCGCTGGTGGCCCGCAAGCGCGGCGAGATCAGCGCGGAGGTGCGCAGCGCCACCAAGCTCGACGCCAAGCAGACGGCGGCGCTGAAGACGGCGCTCAAGGACGTGACCGGCCAGGACGTGACTTTCACCACCAGCGTCGATCCGGCGCTTCTCGGCGGACTCGTGGTCAAGATCGGCAGCCGCATGATCGACACGTCGCTCCGCACCAAACTGAACAACCTGAAAATGGCGATGAAAGAGGTTCGCTGATGGACATCCGCGCCGCTGAAATTTCCTCGATCCTGAAACAGCAGATCCAGAACTTCGGCAAGGAAGCCGAGGTTTCGGAGATCGGCCAGGTGCTGTCGGTCGGCGACGGCATCGCCCGCGTCTATGGCCTGGACAACGTGCAGGCCGGCGAGATGGTGGAGTTCCCCGGCGGCATCGCCGGCATGGCGCTCAACCTGGAAGTGGACAACGTCGGTATCGTTATCTTCGGCGACGACCGCACCATCAAGGAAGGCGACACGGTCAAGCGCACAGGCGCCATCGTGGACGTTCCGGTGGGCAAGGGACTGCTCGGCCGCGTGGTCGACGGCCTCGGCAACCCGATCGACGGCAAGGGTCCGATCAAGGGCAAGGAGCGCCGCCGCGTGGACGTGAAGGCCCCGGGCATCCTGCCGCGCAAGTCGGTGCACGAGCCGATGCAGACCGGCCTGAAGGCCATCGACGCGCTGATCCCCATCGGCCGGGGCCAGCGCGAGCTGATCATCGGCGACCGCCAGACCGGCAAGACCGCCATCATCCTCGACGCCATCCTGAACCAGAAGCAGGTCAACCAGGGCAAGGACGAGAGCGCCAAGCTCTATTGCGTCTATGTCGCGGTGGGCCAGAAGCGCTCCACGGTGGCCCAGTTCGTGAAGTCGCTGGAGGAGAACGGCGCGCTGGAATATTCCATCGTCGTCGCCGCCACCGCCTCCGACCCGGCGCCGATGCAGTTCCTGGCGCCTTACGCCGGCTGCGCCATGGGCGAGTTCTTCCGCGACAACGGCATGCACGCGCTGATCGCCTATGACGACCTGTCCAAGCAGGCCGTCGCCTACCGGCAGATGTCGCTGCTGCTGCGGCGTCCGCCCGGACGCGAAGCCTATCCGGGCGACGTGTTCTACCTGCATTCCCGGCTGCTGGAGCGCGCCGCGAAGCTGAACGAAAGCCACGGGCTGGGCTCGCTGACGGCGCTGCCGGTGGTGGAGACCCAGGCCAACGACGTGTCGGCCTACATCCCGACCAACGTGATCTCGATCACCGACGGCCAGATCTTCCTGGAGACCGACCTGTTCTACCAGGGCGTGCGTCCGGCGGTGAACGTCGGCCTGTCGGTGAGCCGGGTGGGCTCCTCGGCCCAGGTGAAGGCCATGAAGAAGGTGGCCGGCGCCATCAAGGGCGAGCTGGCCCAGTACCGCGAGATGGCCGCCTTCGCGCAGTTCGGCTCCGACCTCGACGCCGCCACCCAGCGCCTGCTGAACCGCGGCGCGCGCCTGACCGAGCTGCTCAAGCAGCCGCAGTTCTCGCCCATGTCGGTGGAGGAGCAGGTGGTGACGATTTACGCCGGCACCCGCGGCTATCTCGACGCCATCCCGGTGAGCGCTGTCCGGAAGTTCGAGACCGACATGCTCCGCTTCATGCGCGACAAGCACAAGGACGTGCTGGAGACCATCCGTGACAGCAAGGAGCTGGCGGAGAAGACCGAGGAGAAGCTGAAGACAGCGCTCGACGGCTTCGCCAAGTCCTTCGCCGCCTAGAGCCGCGGACCACTCGAGCAGGGACATAATTGCCGATGGCCAGCCTCAAGGACCTTCGCAACCGGATCGCCAGCGTCAAGGCGACGCAGAAGATCACGAAGGCCATGCAGATGGTGGCCGCCGCCAAGCTGCGCCGGGCGCAGGAGGCGGCGGAGGCCGCGCGTCCCTATGCGGAGCGCATGGACAAGGTGCTGGCCAATCTCGGTGCGCGGGTGAACGTTCAGGAAGGCGCTTCGCCCCTCTTGATCGGCACCGGCAGGGACGAGACGCATCTGCTGATCGTGGCGACGGCCGAACGCGGCCTGTGCGGCGGTTTCAACGCCAATATCGCCAAGCTCGCCCGTGAGCATGCCCGCCGGCTGGTGGCCGAGGGCAAGACGGTGAAGATCCTGTGCGTCGGCCGCAAGGGCCGCGACGCCCTCAGGCGCGAGTTCGCGGCGCGCATCGTCGACCTGGTCGACCTGCGCGGCGTGAAGCAGGTGGGATTCGCCAACGCCCAGGAAGTCGCCCAGAAGGTGCTCGCCATGTTCGAGGCGGGCGAGTTCGACGTGGCGACGCTGTTCTACTCGCGGTTCAAGTCGGTGATCGCGCAGCTTCCGACCGCGCAGCAGCTCATTCCGGCGAAACTGCCGCAGGAGAAGGCCGGGAGCGAAGAGGCTTCCGGCGTGCACGCGGTCTACGAATACGAACCCGACGAGGAGGAGATCCTGCGCGATCTGCTTCCCCGGAACATCGCCACGCAGATTTTCCGCGCGCTGCTGGAGAACGCGGCGAGCGAGCAGGGCGCGCGCATGAGCGCGATGGACAGCGCGACCCGCAATGCGGGCGACATGATCGGCAAGCTGACGCTGCACTACAACCGCTCGCGTCAGGCGCAGATCACCAAGGAACTCATCGAAATCGTCTCGGGCGCGGAAGCGCTCTAGTCCCAGCTAAGGCAGAGGTAAGGCAATGGCCAAGGCAGCGAAATCCACTTCGGGCAAGACCGCCGGACGCGTGCGGCAGGTGATGGGCGCCGTCGTCGACGTGCAGTTCGACGGACACCTCCCCGCCATCCTCAACGCGCTGGAGACCGAAAACCAGGGCAACCGTCTCGTGCTCGAGGTGGCGCAGCATCTGGGCGAGAACACCGTGCGCACCATCGCCATGGACTCCACCGAGGGCCTCGTGCGCGGCCAGAAGGTGATGGACACGGGCGACGCCATCGAGGTGCCGGTGGGCGACGAGACCCTGGGGCGCATCATGAACGTCATCGGCGAGCCGGTGGACGAGGCGGGCCCGATCAAGACCAAGGCGAAGCGCGCCATCCACCAGGCGGCGCCGGAGTTCATCGACCAGTCCACCGAGTCCGAGATTCTCGTCACCGGCATCAAGGTCGTGGACCTGCTGGCGCCCTACGCCAAGGGCGGCAAGATCGGCCTGTTCGGCGGCGCGGGCGTGGGCAAGACCGTGCTGATCATGGAACTGATCAACAACATCGCGAAAGGCCACGGCGGTTATTCCGTATTCGCCGGCGTCGGCGAGCGCACCCGCGAGGGCAACGACCTCTATCACGAGATGATCGACTCCGGCGTGAACAAGAACCCCCAGAAGAACAAGGGCTCCGCCGCCGGCTCCAAATGCGCGCTGGTGTACGGACAGATGAACGAGCCGCCCGGAGCGCGCGCGCGCGTGGCGCTGTCCGGCCTCACGGTGGCGGAGCATTTCCGCGACCAGGGCCAGGACGTGCTGTTCTTCGTGGACAACATCTTCCGCTTCACCCAGGCGGGCTCGGAAGTGTCGGCCCTGCTCGGCCGTATCCCGTCGGCGGTGGGCTACCAGCCGACGCTTGCGACCGACATGGGCGCGCTGCAGGAGCGCATCACCTCCACATCCAAGGGCTCCGTCACCTCGGTGCAGGCCATCTACGTGCCGGCCGACGACCTGACCGACCCGGCGCCGGCCACCTCCTTCGCCCATCTGGACGCCACGACCGTGCTGTCGCGCGCCATCGCGGAGAAGGGCATCTATCCGGCGGTGGACCCGCTCGACTCGACCAGCCGCGTGCTGGAGCCGCGGGTCGTGGGCGAGGAGCATTACGCCGTCGCCCGCCGGGTGCAGGAAATCCTGCAGCGCTACAAGGCGCTCCAGGACATCATCGCCATCCTGGGCATGGACGAACTCTCCGAAGAGGACAAGCTGACGGTGGCGCGCGCGCGCAAGATCGAGCGCTTCCTCAGCCAGCCTTTCCATGTGGCCGAGGTGTTCACCGGCGCCCCCGGCGTGCTGGTGGACCTGAAGGACACCATCAAGGGCTTCAAGGGCCTTTGCGAGGGCGAGTACGACCACCTGCCGGAGCAGGCCTTCTACATGGTCGGCACCATCGACGAGGCGATGAAGAAAGCGCAGAAGCTGGCGGCGGAAGCGGCCTGAGCCTGAACGCACGGAACCGGAACCATGGCCGACACCTTTCAGTTCGAGCTGGTCTCGCCGGAGCGGCTGCTGATCTCGCAGCCCGCGCGGAGCGTCGTGGTGCCGGGATCGGAGGGCGATTTCCAGGTGCTGCCCAACCATGCGCCGGTGCTCTCGACCCTGCGTCCGGGGCTGCTGGACGTGGTGCTCGAGGGGGGCGAGGAGCGGCGGATCTTCGTGCGTGGCGGTTTCGCGGAAGCGGGGCCGGAGACGCTGACGGTCCTGGCCGAGCTCGCCGTCGACGCGAAGGACCTCGATGCGGCGGCGCTGGGCCAGCACATCAAGAACGCCGAGGAAGACGTCACCGACGCCAAGGACGATGCCGCGCGAGACCGCGCGCAGCAGACGCTCGACCAGCTCCGGCTGATCCGGGATACCCTGAAACTCGGCTGATTTCCCTGTATTTTCCGGAATCTGCGGGATTCCGGCCACACTTGCCGGGGAACTTCCGGCAAGCGTCCCCGCCGGGCTGGAGAGGCCGGGCTTAAACCCCTAATCTGCGGACTGGCTGCCGGAGCGCCCGGCGCGCGAAGGCGACCGCGCGCGGGGAGGGCGCCGGGCGTATCGGGGGAAGCAGGCATCGCGAGATGCAGCATCAGAGCACAGAAGACCAACTCGCCAGCGGTTCGCGGCTTACCTTCGGGTTCGAGCGCATCGGGCTGATCTCGCTGAGGTGGCCCGTGCTCACTGCCATGCTGGTGCTGGCGATGACGCTCGCGGCCGCCTATGGCTACAGCCGCATCAAGGTGGACGACTCGCTGAGCGAGCTGTTCCGCACCGACACGCCGGCTTTCCACGACTATCAGGAGATGTCGGAGCGGTTTCCCTCCAGCGAGTTCGACGTCCTGATCGTCGTCGAGGGACCGACGCTGCTGGAGCGCGCGAATATCGAGAAGCTGCGCGACGTCGTCATCAACCTGAATTTCCTGACCAGCATGAAGGGGCTGGTGTCCCTGTTCTCCGCGCGGCAGCCGCCCAAACCCGGCGTGGTGCCGCCGGCGCTGTTTCCGGCGGAGCTGCCCACGGGCGAGGCCTATGACGAGTTCATCCAGAAGGTCCGCGGCAACGAGATCATCAAGGGCAAGCTGCTGTCCGACGACGGCACGCTGGCGCTGATCGTGCTGGCGCTCGACCCCAAGGTGGTGGCCGGCGAGGGGCTTGGCGCGGCGGTGGACGAAATCCGCAAGGAGTTCGACGCGCTGAACGACACCGGGCTCAGGGTGCGGCTGTCCGGCGCGCCGGTGATGCAGCAGGAGATCCGCGACGCGGTGGAGCATGACCGGCTGATCTACAACGGGCTCGGCTTCGCGCTGGGAACCATCATCGCCATCATTTTCTTCCGGCGGGTCTCCTTGATGGTCATCGCGGCCACGCCGCCGATCGTCGCCATCTTCTGGTCGCTGGGGACCTTCGGGCTGATCGAGTTCAAGCTCAACCTGTTCCTCAACGTGATGTCGCCGCTGGTGATGGTGCTCGGCTTCTCCGACTCCATGCAGCTCACCTTCGCGATCAGGGACAGACTGATCGCGGGCTATTCGCGGCGCGAGGCCATACGCTACGCGCTGCTGGTGGTGGGGCCTGCCTGCGTGTTGTCCTCGGCGACGGCGGCGGCCTCGTTCATCACGCTGTTCGCGTCGGATTCCTCGCTGATCCGGACCTTCGGCGCGGCGGGGGCCATCTCGACGCTGATCGCCTATATCGCCTCCATCGTTCTGGTGCCGCTCATCGCCACCTTCCTGCTGCGCGACGACGGGTCGCTCGGAGAGCGGCTGAAGGTGCGCGACCCGGGAATTTCCGCCCTGAAGACCCTGGCCGGCTGGATCGCCGTGCAGACGACGCGGCGGCCGGCGCTGTTCTTCACGCTTGGCCTCATCTGCGTCGTGGGCTTCGGCTCCGTCTATCTTTCGCTCAGCCCGCGCTACCGGCTGGCTGACCAGGTGCCGGACCGGCAGGAGGCGGTGGCGGCGAGCAGCAGCCTGGACCTGAAGCTGACGGGCGCCAACCCGCTCGAAGTCATGGTGGAGTGGCCGCAGGGGCGAGCCCTCTATGACGACGAGGTCATCGAAGTCATCGGCAAGGTGCACAAGGCTCTGGAGACCCAGAAGGGGGTCGGCAACGTCTGGTCGGTGGAGACGCTGAAGCGCTGGCTGATCGAGAGCGGCGATTACTCGCTCGCGGTGCTCAAGGAGTATATCGACGTGCTGCCGGAGCATCTCGTCGGGCGCTTCATCAACTTCAAGTTCCATTCGGCGCTTGTAAGCGGCCGCATTCCCGACATCGACGCCTCGGAAATCCTGCCCGTGATCGAGCATCTCGACCGGGAACTGCAGGGCGTGCGCGAGGCGCATCCCGGCTTCCGCATCGTGGCCACGGGCCTCGCGGCGGTGGCTGCGCGCAACAGCGCCAGCATGATCGAGAACCTGAATACCGGGCTGACCATCGAGATGCTGTTCATCTCGGCCTGTCTCGGCCTGGTCTTCCGTTCGGCGCTGGTGGCGGCGGTGAGCCTGCTGCCCAACCTGTTCCCGATATTCACCGCAGGCGCCTTCCTGGCGGCGACGGGGGCCGGGCTGCAGTTCGCCAGCATCATCGCGTTGACGATCGCCTTCGGATTGGCGCTCAACGCGGCTGTGCACTATTTCAACCGCCTGCGGCTGGAACAGAAGGAGGGCGAGGATCCGGCCCTCGGCGTGGTGCGGGCGACGGTGCTGATCGGTCCGGCGCTGATGCTGACCACCATGGTGCTCGTGATCGGCCTTGGAGTGACCATCTTCTCCGGGCTCCCCTCGCTCAGGACTTTCGGGGAACTGACCGCGCTGGCGCTGGTTGCGGGCCTGATCGGCGATCTGTTCATCCTGCCGGCGACGATCCTGCTGGCGCAGCGCGGCCTGGCCTTCCTGCGGCGCAACCGGCGAGCCCTTACCGATTGAGACTCCGGCAGGAATTCAGCCTGCCGCTTGATGCAGATCAGTCCCGGAGCAGTTGGCCTGCGCCAGAATCATGGTTTGCGGACAGCCAGGCAAGGCAAGCGAATACGAGAGTTCCATGCAGAAGAAGACCGACAATCCCACCGGCCGGAAGTCCCTGACCTTCGGCGTGGAGCGGCTTGGCCTGGTGCCCCTGCATCTGCCCTGGGTCACGGCCATCCTGCTGGCCGCGGTCACCATGCTGGCGGTGTGGGGCACGACCCGGCTCAGCGTGGACGATTCGCTCAGCGAGCTGTTCCGCACGAACACGGCGGAGTTTCATGACTACGAGCTGATGTCGGAGCGCTTCCCCTCCAGCGAGTACGACGTGATGGTGGTCGTGCAGGGCGGGGACCTGCTCAAGCGGGAATCGATCAACGCCCTGCGCGACATGGTCATCGAGCTCCAGTTCGTGCGGGACCTGAAGGGGCTGGTCTCGCTGTTTTCCGCCCGCTATCCGCCCCGCACGGGCGGTGTGCCGCCGCCGCTGTTTCCCGCCGAACTGCCGGAAGGAGAGGCTTACGACGAGCTGATCAAGGCGGTGCGGGACAACGAGATCATCGCCGGCAAGCTGCTGTCGGACGACGGCGAACTCGCGCTCATCGTCGTGGCGCTCGACCGCGAGGCGGTGTCGGGCCCGAGGTTGCGCGA
>JBFWSL010000064.1:0-14225 GCA_050248375.1 Hyphomicrobiales bacterium
GCCGCTGCAGGCGGGACCCGGCGGCTTCCGCGACCTGCGCGACGACAAGGGCGCACCGGTGGACTCCGTCTGGATGGCGCGGCGGCGCGCGCGGCTGATGGAGGTGTTCGAGCGCGTGGTGCCCGACTTCCTGCTGATCGAGACCTATCCTTTCGGCCGCCGGCAGCTCCGGGACGAATATCTCATGCTGCTTGACGCCGCTGCGGCACGGCAGCCCCGGCCCGCGATCGTCTGCTCCATCCGCGACATCCTGCAGGGCGAGGAACGCCCCGAGCGGCTGGACGAGACGGTGCTGCGGCTGCGCTCGTATTTCGACCGCGTGTTCGTGCACGGCGACCCCGCCTTCGCGCCGCTGGAGGACAGTTTCGCGCGGGCGGGCGAGATCGCCGACCTGGTCAGCTACACAGGCTTCGTGGCCGCGCCGGAGACCGCCTACCTGCCGAAGCAAGACACGCCGAAGGGCGAAGTCCTGGTGTCGGCGGGCGGTGGAGCGGTTGGCCCCGCCCTGTTCGACGTAGCCATCGACGCGCGGCCGAAGACCCGCCTCGCCGATGCGCACTGGCGTCTGATCACCGGCCCTCACATGCCCGAGGCGGAGTTCGCCCGGCTGGCCCGGCAGGCGGGGCCGGGCCTGACGGTGGAGCGTTTCCGCGGCGACTTCCGCGCGCTCCTCGGCGCGGCCAGGCTGTCGATCTCCTCTGCGGGATACAACACCAGCCTCGACGTCCTGCGCACGCGCGTTCCGGCCGTGCTCGTCGCCTACAGCGGCGATGGCGGCGAGACGGAACAGGCGCAGCGCGCCGGGCGGCTGGAGACGCTCGGGCTCGCGGCGACGCTGGCGGACAACGCGCTCTCGGGCGACGCGCTCGCGGCGGCGATTGCATCCGCGCTGTCCCTCGCGCCCCGGGATGCGCCCGCGATCGATCTCGACGGCGCGCGCAACACGGTCTTCACCATGCTCGACATGGCCGAGAGCGAGATGCCGTGAGCGGAGGCCCTTTCTATCTATTTGCGGCCGATGAGCATGAAGCGGGTGTACTTATCCAGCTTGAGCTGGCCTTCGTAGAGCCGTTCGCGCATGGGCGCCTGCGCGGCGAAGGCGGCGAGGTCGCCGGAACAGTTCACATGCTCGGGGATGGCCCTGTAATCATTGGATTGCAGCGCCATGAGCTGGCCGTCCGGCAGGCTGGCGTACCAGTCCCCGAAACGGTCCAGATGCTCGCAACTGGTGTTGACGAGCAGGTCGGGCGCCTCGAGACCCGGGGGCGGCGAGGCATAGTCGAGAGCCATGATATCGGCGCAGCGGAAGGCGAAACGGCCGGAAGGCACATGGCTGGCGTTGAGGCTGAGGGCCACCTCCTCGCAGGCCGGGTTGACGTCAACGACCGTCAGGCGGGAAATCTCCAGCCGCCTGTCGGACAGCAGCATGGCGCCGAGCAGGCCGTACCAGCCAGCCAGGACATGCACCCGGCCGATCCCGGGCCCGCAGGCGGCGAGCAGTTCCTCCTTCAGCCATTTCTTGCAGGCGGTCTGCTTCTTGTTGAGGGCGATGCCCAGCCCCGAGTCGGGAAAGGCGAGCACGGTGTCGCGCACGTCCCTGATGAAGGGCTCCTGGTAGAGCACCGCCAGCCCGTCCAGGATGTCCTTGAACGGCAGGACGGCCGGGTCGATGTCCCGGCCCACCGCCTGCGGCCAGACCGGCCAGCGTTTCGACGCGTCCATGGCTTCCGTCCCCCGCCCCGCGCGAATGCCGCGCTCAGGCGGCCTTCTGCATCTGGCTGAGCGTGGAGGCGAGGCGCTCGCTGGCGATGCGCGCCACGTTGGCGGCGACCTTGGGGTCGCTGCGGACGATCTGGAGGAACGGCTCCTTGTCGATCTGCAGCATGTCCACCCTGGAGAAAGCGCGGGCGCCAGCGGTGCGCGGCACGGTGGCCAGCAGCGATGTCTCTCCGATCAGGGAGTCCTTGCCGAGACGCGCGACCACGCGCTCGCCGGCCTGACCCTGATTCAGCACGATCTCCACGTCGCCGGACAGAACCACATAGGCCGTGTCGCCCATCAGGCCCTGCTTCATGATGTCCTCCCCGCTCTCGAAGGTGACGCGCTTGGACCCGAACGCCAGCAGCTTGAGATCGGTGGGATTGATCTCGCTGAACAGTGGGACGCGGGCAAGCGCGGCGGCCTCGGCCTGGATGGCGAAGGGCGTGGCACCGGCTTCCTCCCCCTCCTCCGCGGAGACCACTTCCTCCCTGGCATCGACGATGCGCTTCTGGACGCGGCCATTGCGCAGCACCAGAACCTCATCGAACTCGGCCGCATTGGGCATCTCGCCGTCGATCCAGATCAGTGTCGTGGCGGACAGCAGGGCGGCGATGTTCTTGCGGATGCGGTCGCGCGCCTCCCGGTCGAGCGAGCCGAGGGCATCGTTCACCACGAGGATATCCGGGCGCTTGATGACGGCGCGGGCGAGCGCGAGACACTGGCGAGCCGCCGTGGGCAGCCTCTGGCCGGCGATGCCGACCTCCACGTCGCGCGCGAGCATGACGATGTCGCGGAACAGGCCATGCTCGGTGAGCACGTCGCGGATCATCTCGTCCACGCGCTGTTCGGAATTCGCGCGGGCCTGGGTGACACGGCCCATGAGGAGGTTGGCGCGGACGTGCAGGCAGTCGTTGAAGGCGTTGGGATCGTAGAAGGCGATGCCCGACTTGAGGTCTTCGGGAATGCGCTCGTGCAGGAGCCGGCGCGCCTCCACCAGCTTGGCCTGGAAGGCCTCGTCGATGCGGCCGAAGCGGTGGCGCTGGGGTATGAGCTGCGCGGTGAGCGAGATCAGTTCGGCGACGTCATTGTCACCGAGCCTGGCGGCGCCATGTTCGCGCACCTTGTTGACGACGCGGCGCAGCCGGTCGAGAGCGAGCGGATCAATGAAGGCGAACCGCTCCATGAGCCCGGCGTCGGCGTCGGCGTCGCCGAACAGCTCGACCACTTCGCGCGCGACCTCGAGGCCGATGTCCCGGAACTGGGCCTCGATGCCGGCCTCGCGCAGGATCGAGCGAACGAAGCTGTTCTGGCCGAGACGGTTGAACGCGAAACGGCCGTTGCGGGGTTCGCCAAACAGCAAGTTCGAACCCACCGAGATGGTGGGATTGTAGTCGTCGAAGTAGAAGTGGTTGACCAGCGGTGCCAGTTCGGGATCCGCGCGCAGGCGTTCCAGAACGGCGTTCCGGGCCTCGAAGATCTTCTCCGCCAGCCCGGGATGACGCGAAAGGTCGGGGAAGGACCCCAGCGCGCGCTGGAACATGGACTCCTCAAGCTCGACCGCCTTGATGACATCGAACCACCAGTTGGCGAAATCGTCCTCGCTGGCACACGCGGCGATACCGAGATCGCGCCAGTTCTGGTGGATGTCGTAGGGGCTGTTGCCGGAGGCGATGGCCTCGGCAAGGTCGTAGGTGCCGCCATCGGGCTTCACCGGAACCCGGTGCTGGAGGCTGAATTCGGTGTTGTAGCCGACGGTTCCGTCGAAGATGTAGGAATCGGCTCCGGCATAGGCCATGCGGGTGCCGATGGTCTTGTCGGAATAGGACGACAGCGGCCGGTCCGCGATGAGGATGCGGCCCTCGGTGGGCGTGAGCATGTTGGTCATGCTCTGGGCGAGCTTGTCGCGCCCTATAGCGCCGGAAACGACCGCCAGCCTGCCGCCCGGACGTATGTTGAACGACACCTTGTCGAGGGTCTTGGCGCCATCGTCGTCGATGACCGTGACATTCTCGAAGGCGACCGGGCCGTTCAGGCGCTCGGACCCGGCCTCCTCATGGTCGAGCTTCTTCTCGCTCAGCAGCGAAGGCAGCTCGAAGCTGGCGACGAGTTGCTCGTACTTGATGTCGGCGTCGCCGCGGCGCTGGTAGTATTTCAGCAATTCCTTCCATGGGGTGGTCAGGTTGTTGTAGGCCGCAAGCGCGGCGACCAGGGAGCCGACCGTGAGGCGGCCGTCGATGATGAGCAGACCGCCAACCAGGTAGAACAGGAAGGGCGTCAGCTTGAGCATGAAGACGTTCAGCGCCTTCATGAAATACTTCAGCCGGAACAGTTCGTAGCGGACCTTGTAGAGGCCCTCGAGATGGCGGCTGAAATCGGCCTGGGTGAACACCGCGGCGTTGTTGGCGCGGATGTCGCGGATGCCGGATACGGACTCGCCGACGCGGCCCGACAGCGCACGGGCGCGGTTCACCCTTTCCTTGTTGAGCAGGTTGATGCGCCGCTGCAGCTTGGGAATGATCCACGCCTGGAACGGAATGAGCGCTACGGATGCCGCGCCCAGGATCGGGTCCTGCGCGAACATGAAGAACAGGATGACGAGCAGCGTGCCTCCCTGGAACACCGGCAGGGCGATGGCGTCGGCGATGAACTCGCGGATCAGCTCCACCTCGCCCGCGAGCATGGTGGACAGCTCGCCCTGGGAGACGCGCTGGAAATGCGGCAGGGGAAAGCGGAGGATGCGCTGGTAGAGCATGAAACGCAGGCGCCGGGTCATGCGCTCCGATGTCTGGTTCTTGTAGGTATTCACCGTCTGCAGAAAGAAGGCGTTGGCCAGCAGCATCAGCAGGAAGACCATGCAGAGCGCGACCAGATACATCTTCTGGTCCATCTCGATGCCGAGATAGGTGACCGGGAAGCCATGCTTGCCCTTGAGAGCATCGTTGACGATTATCTTCGGCAGCTCGAGCGAGTAGTAGAGGAACGGAAACGAAGCGACCGTGATCAGGGTTATGATGAGCTGCTGGCGCTTGCTGTACCGCCAGATGAATCCGTAAATGCTCTTTTCCATGACAGTACCGGCCGCCGGCATGACTGACGACGCCCCCCTCATGTTGGATAAAATCGCGGCGATCAGACCACTTGCCGCCCGCCTTGACAATCCCGTGCGTGGCCCGGCTCCACCGGCGGGCGGAGCCTCGTTCCGGCGCGAGCGGGCGCGCCATGAAAGGGCCGGCTGGCTTGAACCAATCCTTTGAAAACCTGCGATTTCTGGCGGCTCCGGGGGCGGCGGACGCGCTCGGGCGCATCCGCCAGGCGGCCCGGGAGACGGCGCTGGCCCTGCCGGGAAACCCGGCCTCCCAGGAGACGGGCATCCGGAGGGTGATCGCCATCGCGGCCAGGGAGATCGGCAACGGCCTGACGGTGGACGGGCGGGCGCTGGCAGGCGCCGGCAGGGTGATCCGGCTCGGCAAGGAGGCGGTCGGCGCGGGACGCCTCAAGCTGCAACTGTTTCCCCTGCAGGCGGGGGAGATGCATCCGCCACATGCCCATGACGACCTGCTGAGCTGCCAGGTGGTGCTGGCGGGGCGGGTGCGCATGCGGGAATACAGCCTCGTGCGCCGGGTCGACGAGCGCAGCATCGAGGTGGCGGCCGAGCCCGTGAAGATACTGGAAAGGGGCCAGGGCACCTTCACCCTGCAATATCGCAACAACATCCACTGGCAGGAGGGACTGGAGCCCGGCACCGTCCTGCTCAACATCAACTGGCAGGGCTATCTGCCGCCCTCGGAAATGTCGCAGGACCGCGGCCAGTCCGGCCGCCGCCATCTGGACTGGGAGGCGGCTGTGCCGGCGGATACGCCCGGGCGGCTTATCGTGCCCGAGCTCGCGGCCTGACGCGCCGCGCCCCGGGTCAGTTGACGTATTTCACCGAACAGCCATAGGCGCGGGTGGCGGCGGGGTCCGCGGGCTTGCCGGCGGCGACGGCGGCCAGCGCCGTCGTGACGTAGTTCTTCGCGCCGGGCACGTCGTCGACGTTGGACGTCGGCTTGTCGTCGATGGCGCCCTTGTAGGCGAGCCTGCCTTCGGGGGTGATGACATACATGTGCGGCGTGGCGGTCGCCGCGTAGGCATGGCCGATCCTGCCCTCGGGATCGAGGATGACGGCGGCGGGGGCCGCGTCGCGGTCCTTCGTCAGCTTGTTGGCCTCCTCGCCGCTGACATGGCCCTGCTGGCCGGGCCCGGAGGAAATCACCGTCAGCCAGACGACGCCGTCGGCCGCGGCCTGCTTCTGCAGCTTCTGCATGTTGCCGCTGTTGTAGTGCTTGCGCACATAGGGGCAGCCGTCATTGGTCCATTCCAGAACAACGGTCCTGCCTTTCAGCTCGGAGAGCCTGTGGGTCTTGCCATCGGCATCGGCGCCCGTGAAGTCGGGGGCCGGCTCGCCGATCACCGGCTCGGCCATGGCGGGCGGCGCCATGAGCAGCGCGGCGGCGAAAAAGGCGGCAAGCGGGGAAATTTTCAGCGGAGAGGCAGACATCGAGTTCACTCCCGTCCAAGCTGCTGGATTGACGGGAGTATCGGGGGCCGGCGGCGGCGATGACAAGTCAGCGCCATACAAATCCCGGTGAACGGTTATTCCGACTGCAAAGCCTTGATGCGCTCGACAATGGCGGCGCGGATGTCCTGTGGCTGTTCGTCGATGGCGCGCATGAAGCAGCGGAGCTCGCGGCGCAGTCCGTAGAGCTGGTCGATGAGCGACAGCACAACCGGCACGGCTTCCGCATCGACCGACATGTCGTCGCGAAGCTGGCGGATGAGATCGACGCGGGCGACGTCCACCTCGGTATAGGCATAGCCCTGCTCACCGGCGGCCGGGGCAAGCCAGCCGCGCTTGACCCAGCGGCGCAGGCGCTCGACGGAGACGCCGCCAACCTGGATCGTCACTTCCTCCTCGGCGTAGATCATGACGACACCTTGAGACCCGCGCGCGGGTGATAGCCGTGCGCGTCCTTCCATCTGGTCATGAACTGCCTGAGCTCGTCGTCGACCTGGCGCGGCATGACGATCTTCAGCTTCACGAGCTGGTCGCCCGCGGGCCGTCCCCTGGACTCCACGCCCTTGCCCTTGAGGCGTAGGGTCTGGCCGCTGTTGGCACCGGCGGGAATGGTCATGTTGACGCTGCCGGTGACGGTGGGCACCTCCACCTTGGCGCCCAGAACCGCCTCGTCGAGGGTGATGGGCAGCTCCAGCAGGATATCGTCGCCCTCGCGGGTGAAATGCGGATGCGGGCTCACCTGGAGCTGGATCAGCGCGTCTCCGGCCGGTCCGCCGTTGACGCCGGGGCCGCCCTTGCCCTTCAGCCGGATGGTCTGGCCGTCGGCGACGCCGCGCGGGATCGACACGTCGAGATCGCCGCCGCCGGGCAGCGTGATGCGGCGGGTGCCCCCGTTCACCGCCTCCATGAAGCCGATCTTGAGATTGTAGCGCAGGTCCTGTCCCGGCATGGGGAAACGGCCGCCTCCCATACCGGCGCCAGGGCCCGCTCCGGGGCCGCCCGTCTGGCCGCCGCCGCGGCGGAACAGGTCGGCGAAGACGTCGCCGAGATCGGCGAAATCCTGATAGCCGGCGCTCGAATGATACTGGTGGCCCGCGTCGGTATCCGCATATTGCCGGTAGAAGCGCTGCTCGGCCTTCTCCGCGCCGGTCTCGTCGATCTCGCCACGGTCGTAGCGGGCGCGCTTGTCCTTGTCGCCGAGGATGGCATAGGCGGCGGAAATGTCCTTGAACTCCTGCTCGGCCTTCTTGTCGCCGGGGTTCAGGTCCGGGTGCAGCTTCTTGGCGAGCTTGCGGTAGGCCTTGCGGATGTCCGCCTCCGAGGCCGACTTGGCAACGCCCAGACGGGCATACAGATCCTTGCTCATTCCTGCTCCACCACGCCAGCCGCGCGCATGGCGCGGGCGTCCGCATATTCCGGGAAATTTCTCCTGTAGAGCTAATTATTGCATGATCAGGATCAAGGGCGCGACGGCTGTCTGCGGAGCCTAAAATCCGGCCGCGGCCCCATCCGAGCGGGGATCGCTCGCCCCTTCGATGACGCCATCGGGGGAGCGCACCAGGGCGCCCGCATGGCCCATCACCTCGTCGAAGGGACCGATGACCTCGACATCGTGGCCGGCCTTGCGGAGCTGGTCATATACCCGGTCGGGGAAGCGGCTCTCGATGCGCAGGTTGGTGGTTTCCGCGCCCCAGGTCCGCCCCAGCAGCCAGCGCGGCGCGGCGATGGCCCGGGCCAGCGGCTGGCCATGCAGGACATGGCGGGTGAACACCGCCGCCTGGGTCTGGGGCTGGCCCTCGCCGCCCAGCGTGCCGTAGGGCATGACGCGGCCGTCCTTCAGCAGCGCCATGGCCGGCTGGATGGTATGGAACGGCCTGCGGCCGGGCTCCAGGGCGTTCACCGCCCCGGGGTCCAGGCGGAAGCTGGCGCCGCGGTTCTGCCAGATGGCGCCGGTGCCGGGCAGCACCATGCCGGAGCCGAACTCCCAGTAGATGCTCTGGATGAAGCTGACCGCCCTGCCCTCGCCGTCGATGGCGCCGAGCCAGACGGTGTCGCCGGGGACGGCTGGCTGGGGCCAGGGCAGCGCCGTCTTCATGTCGATGCGGCCGGCCAGCTCGTCGAGCCTGGCGTTCTTCAGGAAACCGCGCGGGTCGGCCTTCATGTAATCCGGGTCGGTGACATGGGCGTCGCGCACCAGGAAGGCCTGCTTGGTGGCCTCGACCAGCCCGTGCACATAGGCGAAGTCATCGACGCTTTTCACGCCGAGGCGTTCGAACAGCCCGAGGATCATCAGCGAGGCCAGGCCCTGGGTAGGCGGCGGCATGTTGTAGGCCGTGCCGGCCGACAGCTTCACGGACAGCGGCTCCACCATGCGGGCACGGAAGCCCTGCAGGTCGCCAAGCCGCAGCGGGCTGCCGGCGGCCTCAAGGTCCCTGGCCAGGCCGCGGGCGACATCGCCGCGATAGAAATCGTTGAGGCCGGCCTCGACCAGGCGCTCCAGCGTTGCCGCCACCCTGGGCTGCTTGAGGATAAAGCCTTCACCCGGCACCTTGCCGCTGGAAAGGAAGGTCTCCGCGAAGCCCGGCACGGCCTTCAGCTCGCCCGCCTTGGCGGCGAGATTGATGGCCAGAGAACGGGAGACGGGCACGCCGTCGCGGGCGTGGGCGATGGCGTCGGCGAGGATGCGGGACAGCGGCACGTTGCGGCCGCACCTGTCGCACAGCTTGAGCGCGCGCCACCAGCCCGAGACCGCGCCCGCCACGGTGAGCGCGCCCAGCGGTCCGCGCGCGGGGATGGCGTCCGCATGACCCGCCTCGCGGTAGAAGCCGATGGAGGCCAGTCCCGCCGCGGGCCCGCAGGCGTCGATGGCGACGGGCGGCCTGCCGCCCTCGCTCACCAGCCAGAAATTGTCGCCGCCGAGGGCGTTCATATGCGGGTAGACCACCATGATGGTGGCGGCGGCGGCGACCATGGCCTCGATGGCGTTGCCGCCGTCGCGCAGCACGCCGAGACCGGCGGAAGCCGCGAGATGATGCGGCGCGACGACCATGCCGCGCAGCGAGCGTGCGGAGTAAAGCATTTTCAGTCCCTTGCAGGCGCCCCGTGCGCCGGGGAGCCCCGGCGGGGCCGTTATACGCGGTGGCCGTTTGGCTGCAAACGCGGATGTTCAACCGTGGCGGAAACACACAATCGTCGTCCTCCGGCTTGACCGGAGGACCCAGTAACCAGCAGCCTTGCTGAATGGGCACCGAACGCCGCTACTATGTTTACATTCTTTCCAGTGGAATTGGCGGCACTCTCTACGTTGGCATGACCAATGATCTTATGCGGCGTATCTGGGAGCACCGTGAGAAACTGGCTGATGGGTTTACCAAAAAATATGGCGTCACCCGACTTGTCTATTACGAGCCGTTCGATGACGCCGAAAACGCCATCAGGCGTGAAAAGCGACTGAAGAGATATAACCGCTCATGGAAGATCGCACTGATCGAAGAGCAAAACCCCAACTGGATCGACCTCTATCCTTCCATCGCAAACCCCTGAGGTTACTGGGTCCTCCGGTCAAGCCGGAGGACGACAGAAAAGGAACCGGAGGACGACAGAAAAGGAACCGGAGGACGACAGAAAAGGAACCGGAGGACGACAGAAAGGGAGCCGGAGGACAGAAAAGGGAGCCGGACGACAGAAAAGGAGGGACAACAGGAGAAAGGGCGGCAGGCGACAGGAGAGCCGGATGACATGCGTCAAACTCTCAGTCCGGCAATTCGACGCCAAAAGCCTCGCGGAAGCCACGTTCGCCCTTCGCGGTGATCGTGACCGCGCGGCTGTCCGGGATACGCCCAATCCAGCCCCTGTCGAAGCAGCGGCTGGCCAACGCCGCGCCCAGCGCGCCGGCGAGATGCGGACGGCGCTCGCTCCAGTCCAGGCAGGGGCGGCAGAAAGGCCGCCGCAGGCCCGACACCGAAGGCACGTCGATGCCGAAGCGCGAGAGCGCCCGCGTACCCGTCGCGGTGAGTTCGCCACCGTCGTTATCGAGATGCAGGAGACCTTGCGCCCGCAGACCGTCGGCGAGGGCGACGCCGAGTTGCCCCGCCAGGTGGTCGTAGCAGGTGCGGGCGCGGCGCAGGGCGGCGTCGATGCGTGACGGAGGCCGGTAGCGCGCCGGTCCGGCGGCGGCGACGGCCATGACGCTCTCCAGCATCTGGCCCACCTCGCGGGAGGCGAGCCGGTAGTAGCGGTGGCGCCCCTGCCTGCTGACCGCGAGCAGACGCCCGTCGGTGAGGCGTGCAAGGTGGCCACTCGCCGTCTGCGGTGTGACGCGGGCATGGAAAGCCAGCTCGCTCGCCGTCAGCGCGCGGCCATCGAGGAGCGCGGCCAGCATGTTGGCGCGGGCGGGATCTCCGATCAGCGCGCCGACCTCGGCGAAATTGGGGGGCGTGGACATCCCGGCAGCCTAGCCGCGCGGCCCGCCCGGGCCAAGACCGCACACTTCGGTATTCACCGAAGCGTTCGCGCATGACCTCGCGGACAGCGCCCGGCATGGTCGCGCCCATGCCGATGCGATCCCCCATCCCTTACCGGCGGCGCGGCCTGCGTCATCTGCGGATATGGATTTCGCTGTGCCTCGCGCGGCGGAGGGAGCGCAGAGCCCTCGCCCGCCTCGATCGACGTCTGCTGGAAGACGTGGGGCTGACATCCGGCGACGCGCGCGAGGAATCGCGCAAGCCCTGCTGGAAGCCGTGAAATCCGGCGGCTTTCCCCATTGACCCCTAGACCCTCTAGGTATAGCTTTCCCGCATGCCTAGACCCTCGATGCATATACGCTCCACGGGCAAACCGGCCGCCGACTTCACCAGCCGGGCCTATTGGAACGGCACCATCAAGATGAGCCTGTCGAAGTTCTTCATCCTGTGCGTGCTGCACCAGCGGCCCATGCACGGATACGAGATCGCGCGCGCGGTGGAGAGCGCCACCAACGGCTGCTGCTCGCCTACGGAAGGAACGATCTATCCCTCTCTCCGCGACTTCGAGGACGGCGGATATGTCACCTCCAATAGCGAGGTGGTCTCCGGGCGCGAGCGCAAGGTGTACACGCTGACGGACAAGGGGCGCGAGGCTTTCAAGGTCGCGGTTGAGGCATGGATGGAGATCACGCAATGCCTGGTCGCGTCCGAACAGGTGGCGGCGGCAGGTTCCTGCGGCTGCGGGCCGGAAGGCAAGAAAGCACAATGACAAAGGAGCTTCCCGTCGCGGTGATCGGCGCTGGCCCGGTGGGCCTGGCCGCCGCGGCGCACCTGATCGCGCGCGGCATGACGCCGGTCATTTTCGAGCGCGGCCCGGACGCGGGACACGCCATCGCCCAGTGGGCGCATGTGCGGCTGTTCTCGCCCTGGCGCTATAACGTCGACCGCGCCGCGCGCGCGCTGCTGGAAGACAACGGCTGGCGTGAACCCGACCCGGAAGCACTGCCGACCGGAGGGGAACTGCTCGAGACCTACCTGCTGCCGCTGGCGCGGCATCCGGAGATCGCGGGCCGTCTCACCTGCGACGCCGAAGTGACGGCAATCGCCCGAGATGGCGCGAGCAAGATCAGCGGCGGTGGGCGGGAGGAACTTCCCTTCCGAATCCGCTGGCGGGACGCGGGAGGCACGACAAGGCACACGCTGGCGCGCGCGGTCATCGACACCTCCGGCACATGGTTCAGCCCCAACCCGATGGGAGCCGACGGCCTGCCCGTTCCCGGAGAGAGGGAAGCGAACGGGGCCATCGCCTACGGCATTCCCGACGTGCTCGGCCGGGAACGGAAAAGCTATGCCGGGGCCCGGGTGCTGGTGGTCGGCTCGGGCGACTCCGCCATCAACACGGTGCTCGACCTGCTGAAGCTGAAGGAGGCCGAGCCCGCCACACAGATTTCGTGGGCCTGGCGGCGGCGGCGCAACCGGCGCATCGCCAATGGCGGCGAAGGCGATCAACTCGCGGCGCGCGGCTCCCTTTCGGGTGCGGGGCTGCGCGCAATGCGGAGCGGTGACGTGACCATGCTCGCACCCTTCGCCGCGGATCTCATCGAGCGGGCGGGCAACGGCCTGAAGGTGAATGGCTGGCTGAACGCAGCCAGACACACGGTCGAAGCGGACCGCATCGTCGTCGCGGCGGGTTTCCGCCCGGATGTCTCGATGCTCGGGGAAATACGGATCGCCCTGGATCCTGTAGTAGAGGCCACACCTGCCCTCGCGCCGCTGATCGATCCCAACCTGCATTCCTGCGGGACCGTGCGGCCGCACGGTGCGGCCGAGCTGTCCCATCCGGAGAAGGATCTCTTCATCGCGGGCGCCAAGAGCTACGGCCGCGCGCCGACCTTCCTCATGGCCACGGGCCACGAGCAGGTCCGCTCCATAGCGGCGTTCCTGGCCGGAGACATGGAGGCGGCGGCACGGGTGGAACTGGAACTGCCCGAGACCGGCGTATGCATTACGGACGATCCCGAAGGCGAGGAGGCCGCCTGTTGCGGCGGCCCCTCCCCCCAGCCCTCCGCCTGCTGCGCCGATGACGCGGCGGCAAAAGCGGAAGGCAAATCCGGCTGCGGCTGCGAACCGGCCAAGGAATTGCCCGTGAAGACATCCTCGTCCTGTTGCGGAGGAGAACGCGCGCGCGGCGCCTAGCTCCGACAGGTGTGCAGGGCGGCCATGCCGCATTGGCTGTTGCGGCGCAATCGCGGCGGCAGTAAGCGGTTAAGCGAGGAAACGTCCGGCTGCGGAGGAAGCGGAAGAACCGCTCGTGACAGCAAGCTCCGACCAGGGTGAGAAACGATCGCCGTCCGCAAAAGGCGCCGGCGGCGGGCATTTCTGGTTCATAACCGGACTGGGCGCGGGGCAGATCGTTTCCTGGGGCTCGTTCTATTACAGCTTTCCCCTCATCGTGGAGCCGATGGGCAAGGAGCTTGGCCTCAGCAAGCCCGACCTCTATCTCGGCGCGACCATAGGGCTGGCGCTGGCGGGCCTGATCGCCTACCCGGTCGGCGCGGCCATCGACCGGGGCCGGGGACGCGCGGTCATGGCCATCGGCTCGGCCATCGGCGGCCTGCTGCTGCTGGGGTGGTCGCAGTCGCACGGGCTGCTCAGCTTCTATCCCCTGCTCGCCGGCCTCGGGCTGGTGCAGGCGATGACGCTCTACGAGCCCGCCTTCGCGGTGGTGGCCCGGCGCTTCGGGGCCGATGCGCGCAAGGGCATCACGGCGCTCACGCTATGGGGCGGTTTCGCCTCCACCGTGTTCGTGCCGCTGATCCAGTGGCTGCTCGACACCTCGGGATGGCGCGGGGCGCTTATGGTGCTCGGGCTCATCAACCTGGGGTTCTGCGTCGCGCTCTACTTCGTCACCATCAACCCCAAGGCGGACAAGGCGCCGCTGATGCGCCCGGAAGGGGCCAATATGGCCAAGGCGCTGGAAGGACGCACGGCGGTGAAATGGGCCATGGGCAAGCCTGTGTTCTGGGGCCTTCTCGCCGCCTATGCGCTGTTCATGCTGACCCATTCGGCGTTCATCTTCCATCTCTACCCGATGCTGCTGGAGCGCGGCTACGACGCCGCCACCGCGGTGGCGGCCATCGCCATCTTCGGCCCGTCGCAGGTGGCGGGGCGCATCGGCATCTGGCTGATCGCCTCGAACCGGTCGATCAGGGTCATCGGCATGTTCGCCACGCTGCTGTTCCCGATCGGCCTGGCCCTGCTCTACGCGGAGTCGCTGGGCTTCTGGGCCCCTGCCCTGTTCGCGCTCGTCTACGGCGCGGCGAACGGCATCTTCACCATCGTGCGCGGGCTGGCAGCGGCGGAGATGCTGACGCGGGAGGCTTACGGCGCGATCAATGGCGCGCTGGCCGCGCCGTCCACGGTGATGCGCGCCATCGCGCCACTCG
>JBFWSL010000065.1:0-14034 GCA_050248375.1 Hyphomicrobiales bacterium
CCCTGAGGCCCTGAATGCGGGATGGAAGCGGCCGGAATGGCTTTCCGGTCTGTCTCTGGTGGATTCGCCTTACACCCGGGTTGGGGGTGCGCACAAGTTCGCGCAGCCGGTCATCTCGTCGCGGCGGGGCCGTAGGCGAAAGGGACGGCATGGCGCCATGCCGTCCCTTCTTTCGCGAGGCGCGGGAGGCGCGGGGCCCCCGGCACTTACTGGATGCCGAGAATCTGCTTGGCCTCGCCGAGCGTCTTCACGGAGCCGGCATGGTCGCCGGCCTTGTGCTGCTCCTCGCCCTTGGTGCGGAGCTCGGTGACCTTGGCCTTGTCGGTGTCGCTGAGCTGTGCGGTCTTCATGGCCTCGTCGATGGCGGCCATGTCCTGGGGGCAGTGGAAAGCGAAGGCCGGGCTCGACAGGAGTACGGCCGCCACGGCCGCGATCAGTCCCTTGCGCATGGTGTTTCCTCCTTTGCGGGGCAATTCCCTTGGGGACGGGCAGTATAGCGCTATTTACCGCGTTTGCGGCCCCCTTGACCTATGTGCCGAATCTGGCGGAATTCCGGTTCCGCGGCCAGCCCCGCCCCCATAGACTGCCGGTCCCTTGCGCGAACGGTCAGAGGTTTGCCGATGCAGCGGCGCTATCATGTCCTGGACGTCTTCACCGGCACCGTCCTCGAAGGCAACCCGCTGGCGGTGGTGCTGGATACAGAGGGGCTGGATACGGCGCGCATGCAGGCCATCGCGGCCGAATTCAACCTGTCGGAAACCGTTTTCGTGATGCCGCCGGAGAACCCGGCTCACACGGCCCGCATCCGCATCTTCACGCCCGCGAACGAACTGCCCTTCGCGGGGCACCCGACGGTGGGCACTGCGGTCCTGCTGGCCATGCAGCGCAACAACGGCGGGAGCGGAGCGGAAGACGCCATCGTCGTTCTGGAGGAAAATGTCGGCCCGGTGCGCTGCGGCGTCAGGCTGAAGCCGGGCAGGGCGCCATTCGCGGAGTTCGATGCGCCGCGGCTGCCGGAAGCGGCGGGCGAGCCCGCGCCGGTGGACCGGCTGGCGGCGGCGCTGTGCCTGGCGCCCAACGAGATCGGATTCGAAAATCACAAGCCGACGCGGTTCACCGCCGGCGCTCCCTATACCTTCGTGCCGGTGCGCAACCTGTCGGTGATGGCGCGCGCGGACGTGGCGCGACAGTACTGGCAGGAAGCCTTCGGCCAGGATGCCCATGCCGCCGCCTATCTGTATTGCCGCGAGACGGCGAGCTCCAGCGCGGCCTTCCACGCCCGCATGTTCGCGCCTCTGGTCATCGCCAGGGAGGACCCGGCGACCGGCTCCGCGGTGGCGGCCTTCGCCGGCGTGGCGGCGCGCTTCGACACGCCACCGGACGGGCTCAACACATGGCTCATCGAACAGGGGTTCGAGATGGGCCGGCCGAGCCTGATCACCCTGGAGGCCGATACCAAGGGCGGCAAGCTGAAGGCCATCCGTATCGGCGGGCACGCGGTCCCGGTGATGAGCGGAAATCTCGACGCCTGAAGCGGGCTGCGCTCCGATCCCATGGTCCGGGGCACGGGCCCGATTCTGAAGGCTTGCGTCCGGCACCGGGCCGCATTAGATTTCTCGTGTGCCTGCAAGCGGTTGACGCTCTGTAAAGGAATGGGCACGAGAATCGACAGCCGGACGATGAAACGCGCGACTCACAAGCCCCGGGTCACTACGGCCGATATGGACCGCCAGCGGCGGATCCTGTGGCTTGCGCTGGCCTTCGCGCTGACCGGCGGCCTGCTCGGCCAGCTCCTGCTCCTTACCAGCCCCTAGGCATCGGCGGTCCTGCTCACACGCGGGACGGGCGCTTAGGGGACTTCAGCCACGAAAACCGAACACGCTGAACAGCCGCCCGTCCGTGATAGACTGGCGCAGGAATGAAAAGGACCAGAGAGATGACCACTTCCCGGAAATCCGGCGAGAAGAGCGGCAAGACGCGCTCGGACGACCGCGTATTTATCTTCGATACCACGCTGCGCGACGGCGAGCAGTCGCCGGGCGCCTCCATGACCCATGAGGAGAAGCTCCAGGTCGCCGAGGTGCTGGACGAGATGGGCGTCGATATCATCGAGGCCGGCTTTCCCATCGCTTCCAACGGCGACTTCCAGGCCGTGAGCGAGATCAGCAAGATCGTCAGGAACGCGGTGGTATGCGGGCTGTCGCGCGCCGGCTTCAAGGACATCGACCGGGCCGGAGAAGCGCTGAAGCAGGCGAAGCGTCCGCGCATCCACACCTTCATCTCCACCAGCCCGGTGCACATGAAGTACAAGCTGCAGATGGAGCCCGAGGCGGTGCTGGAGGCGGTGACGAAGAGCGTGCAGCGCGCGCGCCAGTACACCGACAATGTTGAATGGTCGGCGGAGGACGCCACGCGCACCGAGCACGATTTCCTGTGCCGCTGCGTGGAGGCCGCGATCAAGGCCGGCGCCACCACCATCAACATTCCCGACACGGTCGGCTACACGGTGCCGGACGAGTATTACGCGCTCATCGCCATGCTGCGCGAAAAGGTGCCGGGCGCCGACGGCGTCATCTTCTCCACCCATTGCCACAACGACCTGGGCATGGCGGTGGCCAACTCCCTGGCCGGCGTCAGGGCAGGGGCCCGGCAGGTGGAATGCACCATCAACGGCATCGGCGAACGGGCCGGCAACGCGGCGCTGGAAGAGATCGTCATGGCGATCAACACGCGCGGCGACGCCTTGCCCTACACGACCGGCATCGACGCGACCATGATCACCCGCGCCTCCAAGCTGGTGTCGGCCGTCACCGCCTTCCCGGTGCAGTACAACAAGGCCATCGTGGGCAAGAACGCCTTCGCCCATGAGTCCGGCATCCACCAGGACGGCATGCTGAAGCACACCCAGACCTACGAGATCATGACGCCGGAGAGCGTCGGCCTGAAGGAATCCTCGCTGATCATGGGCAAGCATTCCGGCCGCCATGCCTTCCGCACCAAGCTGAAGGAACTGGGCTACGAGCTGGGCGAGAACGCTTTCGAGGACGCCTTCGTGCGCTTCAAGGATCTGGCCGACCGCAAGAAGCATGTGTTCGACGAGGACATCGAGGCGCTGGTGGACAACGAGGTGGCGACCGCGAGCGACCGCATCAAGGTGGTGGCATTGACGGTCATCGCGGGAACCGGCGGTCCGCAGAAGGCGACCATCACGCTGGAGGTGGACGGCAAGCACCAGACCCGCGAGGCGACCGGGGACGGCCCCGTGGACGCCACCTTCAACGCCATCAAGGCCATCGTGCCGCATGAGGCGCGGCTGCCGCTCTACCAGGTGCATGCCGTCACCGAGGGCACCGATGCCCAGGCCGAGGTCAGCGTGCGGCTGGAGGAGAACGGCAAAACCGTCACCGGCCGCGGCGCCGACACCGACACCATGGTGGCGTCGGCGCGGGCCTATGTCAGCGCCCTGAACAAGCTGATGACCAAGCGCGAGAAGACGGCGCCGGAGAAGATGATGGCGTCGTAACGCCGGTCATTGCGCATGACAAGAAGGCCGGAGCGTTTCCGCTCCGGCCTTTTTCATTGCCAGGCTGCGCGGCTCAGTTGTGCCTTCAGTTGTGCCTGGGGCCGCCTCCGCCCGGCGGCGGACCGCCACGGCCACCGCCGCCGCCGCCTTCCGCGCGCGGACCGGGGCCGCCTCCACCGGGAGGGCCACCGGCGCCCGGGGGCGGTCCGGCAGGAGCCTCGGCCTGGGGCGGCGCGGCGGGCGGGCCTGCGGGCGCCTGCTGCGGTCCGGGGGCTGCCTGCGGGCCTCCTCTCGGGCCGGCCTGGGGACCAGGTCGACCCTGCGGGGGACCCGAGCGGCCCTCGCGCTGTGGCGCCGGGGGCGCGGCCTGTCCCTGCGGCCGGGGAGGCTGGGGGGCGGCAGCCTCAGGAGGCTTCGGCGCTTCGGGCCGGGCAGGGGCTTCCGCCTGCGGCGGCCTGGGCGGCCGCGGGCGCTGCGGCTCGGCCTGTCTGGGTTCGGCCGGTCTGGCCCCGGGCTGCCCGGGGGCTTCCGCCTGAGGCGGCCTCGGCGGCTGCGGGGTTTTCGGTTCGGCCTGTTTGCTCTCGGGCTGCCTGGGCCTGGCCTGACTGGGTTCGGCCTGACTGGGTTCAGCCTGTCCGGGTTCGGCCTGCTTGCCGTCGGGGGCGGCGGGCTTTTCGGCCTGGCCTTCCGGCCTGGCCTGGGGAGCCTTGTCCCCGGCCGCCGCCTTGCCCTCGGGCTCGGGTTTTCCCTTTGCCTCGGCGCCGGCCTTCGGCCTGCCGTCCGCGTCGACCTGGTCGGTGGGCGCGGTCTGCCTGGGCAGTTCGGCCGCGCTCGGCGGCGCGTCCTCGGGCCGTTTGCCCTTGGTTGCGGTTTCCTTCAGCTTCGGCTTGGACTTCACCTCTTCCGGCCGGGTGGCAACCCTCTTGGGCTTCTCCTCGGTCCTGGCCTGGGAAACCTCCGCCTGGAAGGCGGCGATGGCGCGGTCCTTGCCCTTGCCTTTTCTCTGTCCCGCCTTGTCGGGCGCATCGACCGACGTCACCTTGTAGACGTCGATATCGGTCTTCACGAACTGGCGCACCCGGTTCCGGTCGAGGAACGGGTTGTAGGCGCGGCCGTCGCGGTATCTGACGTGGTGGCGGTCGCGCGACTTGCCGAGGAAGATGTTGATCTCGACGACGGGCGCCACATAGCGGGCGAGGTCCACGGCCACGAAGCGGCGCTCGGGCACGAACACCCAGGCTTCCACCACGGCCGGCTCATAGTAGTCGGGCGTGCCGTAGACATAGCCTGCATCATGGGGGCCGATTGGCGCCCAGCCGACATAGCCGCCGCCGCTGCGCCACGACACCCACGCGGGGGCCCAGACATTGCCCGGCACCCAGGCCCAGCCATAGACCGGATCATAGAACCAGCGGCCATAGTGGTAGGTCGCCCAGGCGAAAGGCTCCTCGGAGACCCAGTACCAGCCGTATTCGTCGGTGTAGACCCAGTGGCCACGCGTATAGGGGCGCCAGCCGGCATTCACCGCGGGGACGAATACGTAGCCATAGCGTGAATGATTGACCCAGGAGCCGTGCGGGCTCAGGCGGTCGAAGAAGAAGCTGATCTGGACGTTCGCCGCCTCGGCGGCGGAGATGATGCGTGGACCGTTTCCGGTCCAGCTATTGGTCGCCACGCCGGCGAGGGCGAACGCCGCGGCGCCCGCGAGCAGCGACGTCGCGATCTTCGATGTGATGCGCATGGGAACATCCTCCCTGTTTATAGAGCCGGATACTCCCCTGCCGGCATGATGAGTGCTCAACGTGCGCGAAATGAAAATGTTCCGCGCCGGTGCGTGCGCCGGAGCGCATGCGGCCCTGCCGGCACGGAACAAGGTCATTTCCGTCCGGCGGTTTGATCGCGTGCGCTCAGGCATTGTGTGAGCGGCGCACACGCGTTAACCGCCCGCGCGCGATCAACCTTAACGGCCGAACGGAGACGCGCGATGCGCGGCGCGATTGCGGCGCGTAAGGAAATGGCTCATGATGAATCCGTGCCTGAGTGGGGACGGGGCGGATGGTGTGCGGGAAAGCATGCCAGGCACCGGCCGTGTCCACAGTGAAGTTGCGGCGTAGCGTAGAGGGAGAGGCGTCGGGCACATGTTCTCTGGTCTTGTTGGCGTTATTTCCAACGACATGGCCATCGATCTCGGGACGGCCAATACACTGGTCTACGTTCCGGGGCGGGGTGTCGTTCTGGATGAACCCTCGGTCGTGGCGATCTCGCACGGACCCAAGGGCCGCAAGGTCCTCGCCGTTGGCCGCGAGGCCAAGGCGATGCTGGGCCGCACGCCGGAAAATATCGAGACGATCCAGCCGATGCGCGACGGCGTGATCGCCGATTTCGCCGCCGCGGAGGAGATGATCAAGTATTTCATCCGCCGCGCGCACACCCGCAGCACCCTGGCCAGTCCGAGGATCATGGTCTGCGAGCCTTCCAGCGCCACGCCGGTGGAGCGGCGCGCGGTGCAGGAGGCGGCGCTCGCGGCAGGCGCGCGCAAGATCTACCTGATCGAGGAGCCGGTCGCCGCGGCGCTTGGCGCCGGTCTCAAGCTTTCCGATCCCCGCGGGTCGATGGTGGTGGACATCGGCGGCGGCACCACCGACATCGCCATCGTCTCGCTTGGCGGCGTGCTCTATTCCAGATCGGTCCGCGCGGCGGGAAACGCCATGGACGACGCGATCATTTCCTACATCCGGACCAGGCATAACATGCTGATCGGTCCGGCCAGCGCGGAGGCTATCAAGCTACAGGCGGGAACCGCCATCGCCAAGGCCAACGGCACCGCGGTGGAGGTCCACATCAAGGGCCGCGACCTGAAACGCGGCATGCCCAACGAGATCAAGCTGGAGCAGGCGAATATCGCCGAGGCGCTGGAGCCGCCGCTGCGCATGATCGCGGAGGGCGTCAGGGTGGCTCTCGAGCAGATACCGCCGGAACTGGGAGCCGATATCTACGAGGACGGCATCCTGCTCACCGGCGGCGGCGCCCTGCTGCAGAAGATCGACGTGCTTCTCGCGCGGCAGACGGGTGTCAGGTTCCGCATCGCGGAGGATCCGCTCAGATGCGTTGCCTACGGCACCGGCATGGCGCTGGAGAAGGCGGAGGAGATGGAAGACCTTCTGGCGGTGGTCCAGTAAGCGGGCTGTTTGGCGAAGCCGGGGCATGCCCCGGGATGGTGTCTGGTTGATCCGATGAGTATGCGTAGACGAACACGGCAGACCCTTCCCGGGGCCAGGGCCGGAAGACGCGGCGGGCTGCTGCTGTTCGTGCTGTTCTTCGCCAGCTTCGTGCTGCTGGTGCTCAGCCGTCTGGAGACCGGCAGCTTCCGCACCCTGCGCGGGCAGGCGGCGGACATGCTGGCGCCGGTGCTCGAGACGGCCTCTCTGCCGGGCGGCTACCTGCGGCAGGTGCGCGAGCGCGTCAGCGACTATTTCCTGCTGGCGGACGAACTGGAGCGGCTGCGCGGGGAGAACGAGGAACTGCGCCAGTGGCGCTGGCGGGCCGAACAGCTCGACCGCCGGCTGGCGCAGATGCGCTCGCTGCTGCATGCGGTGGAAGAGCAGGCGCTGAAATACGCCACGGGACGCGTCATCGCCGACACGCGCGGGCCCTTCGTGCGCAGCATCCTGGTGAACGCCGGCGCGGCGCAGGGCGTGAAGACCGGCTACGCGGTGGTCAACGGCGACGGACTGGCCGGCCGCACCATACTCGTTGGCGAGCAGGCCTCGCGCGTCATCCTGCTGAACGACCTGAACAGCCGCACGCCGGTGCTAGTGGGCCCTTCGGCGGTCCGCGCGGTTCTGGTGGGCGACAACTCCGCGGAGCCGCTGCTGGAATTCGTGCCGGACGGCGCCGGCCTGTTCGTGGGCGACGAGGTGATTACTTCGGGCGACGAGGGCCTGCTTCCGCGCGGCCTCCGGGTCGGCGTGGTTTCGGCAGTGAACGGCTCGCGCGTGCGGGTGCGGACCCACGCCACCCTCAGCCAGCTCGACTATGTGAGCGTGCTGTTCTTCGATTCTCCGATGGTGGTGGCCGCTGGCCGGGCCGGTCCTGCGGGCGGCAAGGCGGCCGTGTCCGCCACCGGGCGCGACGCCGAACGCGAGCGTCTCGCGGGCGCGCTGGAAGAGGACCGCGCCAGGGCCGGTCCCGCCGCCGGGGCCCGGTAGGCGGAGGGCCGGATGAGCAGGCTGTCCGCCATTTCGCTGCTCAGCGCGGGAGTGGTCGTCTCGGCGCTGCCGCTCGGGCTGCCCTCCGACGCCACATTCGTGCCGCCCATGCTGATGGCGGCGCTGATCTACCTGTTCTCCGTCCTGCGCCCGGCGCTGCCGGCCTGGATCGCCTTCCTGGTCGGGCTGGCGAGCGACGTGCTGTCGGCCGGACCGCTCGGCTACTGGGCGTTTATCTTCCTGCTCGTGCATACCCTCGCGGTGCAGTGGCAGCCGCCCCCCGGTCTGGGCTTCGCGGGCCTGTGGTCGATGTTCGTCATCACCACCGCGGTGGTGTCGCTGGCCGGCTGGCTGGTCGCCTGCGCCTATTTCTTCGGTGCGGTGGACTGGCAGCCGATGGTGCTGGGAGGGTTCTCGGCGTCGGCGCTGTTCCCGCTGCTGGCCTGGCCGCTGCGGCGGCGGCTCGGGCTTGCCCGGGCGATACCGGTCGCGGGGTGATCATGGACGCGCACGACAGGGAGCGCAGGCAGAACGGCCGCTTCACCCGCCGCATGCTGCTGGTGGCCGCGGCGCAGGTGGGCCTGTTCGGGGTGCTCGGCTGGCGGTTGCGCCAGCTCCAGGTGGTCGACGCGCGCAAATACGCGCTGCTGGCGGACGAGAACCGCATCAGCCTGCAACTGCTGCCGCCGGCCCGCGGCGCGATACTGGACCGCTTCGGCGAGGTGCTCGCCAGCAATGTCGAGAGCCGCCGGGTGCTGGTGGTGCCGGACCTGACCAGGGACATGGAGGAACTGCTCGATCGTCTTGGCGGGATCGTCGAGATATCCGAAGCGGCCCGGTCGCGGGTGCTGAGGCTGGCGAAGCGGCAGAGCCCGCACATACCCATCGTGGTCGCGGAAAAACTGAGCTGGCGGGAATTCGCGCAAGTGAACATTCTCGCGCCGGAACTGGCCGGCGCGAAGACCGACATCCTGCCGGTGCGCCGCTATCTCCACGGCCCGGACATGGCGCATATCGTCGGCTATGTGGGGGCCGCCGACAAGCGGGAGGTCAGCGAGGACCCGGTCGCCCGGCTGCCGGGTTTCCGCATCGGCAAGTCGGGAGTGGAGAAGGGCTTCGAAGACGGCCTGCGCGGCAAGGCGGGCAACATCAAGCTCGAGGTGAATGCCTTCGGCCGCGCCGTGCGCAAGCTCGACCAGGAGGAAAGCGAGCGGGGCAGGGACCTGGTGCTCAGCATCGACCATGGCATCCAGGCCAGCGTGATGAAGCGCCTGTCGCAGGAGCGCCGGGCGGCGGCGGTGGCCATGGATTGCGTCACCGGCGAGGTGATCGCCATGGGATCCACGCCGAGCTTCGATCCCAATGCGCTGATAGAGGGCCTGTCCCCGGACGAGTGGAGCGGCATGTCCACCGCCGACGACGACCCGCTCACCAACAAGGCCATCCGCGGGCAATATCCGCCCGGCTCCACCTTCAAGATGGTGACGGCGCTGGCCGGCCTGGAGGCGGGCGTCATCGACCGCAACGGCACGATCGCCTGCCACGGCGGCTACAACATGAAGAAGGTGCATTTCGGCTGCTGGCGTCGCGGCGGCCACGGGCGCATGGACGTGCACAACGCCATCAAGCAGTCCTGCGACGTGTATTTCTACGAGACGGCCCGCCGCGTCGGCATCGTCCGGCTGGCGGCCATGGCGAGGCGGCTGGGCCTCGGCCAGACCTACGACTTCGGCCTGCCGCTCCAGAAGCCGGGAGTGGTGCCGGACCCGGGCTGGAAGCGCTCCCATATCGGCGAGCCCTGGTATCCGGGCGAGACGGTGATCGCGGGCATCGGCCAGGGCTTCGTGCTGACCACTCCGCTGCAACTGGCGGTGATGACCTCGCGCATCGCCACCGGTCTTGCGGTGACGCCGCGCATCGTGCGTCCCGGTCCCGGAGAAACCCCGGCGCCGTTCGCGCCGCTCGGGCTGAAGCAGGACCATCTCGCGTGGGTGCGCGACGGCATGAAAGGCGTGGTCAACGAGCCGGGCGGGACGGCGGGCCGGGCGAGGCTGCCCATGCCGGAGGTTCTGATGGCCGGCAAGACCGGCACCTCGCAGGTGCATTCGGCCTCTTCGGGCCGGCGCACCCACGAGCTTGAATGGCATGAGCGCGATCACGGGCTGTTCGTATGCTACGCGCCCGCCGACGCACCGCGCTACGCGGTGGCGGTGGTGGTGGAGCATGGCGGCAGCGGCTCCGGGGCGGCGGCGCCGGTGGCGCGCGACATCATGATCGAACTGATCGGCAAGGATCCGGCGGCCAGGCCGGGCTACGTGGCCGAAGACATCCGGCGCAAGACCGCGGACGGGCTGGCGCGGGCAGGGGGGAGCTGAGATGTTCTCCGATTCCGCCCATTCCCGCGAGATGACGTTCGGCGAGCGCATAAGGGCGCTCAACTGGGCATTCCTGGTTCCTGTCACCATGCTCGCCGGCATCGGCGCGGCGGCGCTCTATTCGGTCGCCGGAGGCTCGCTGGAGCCATGGGCGGAGCGGCACGTCATCCGCTACTGCGCAGGGCTCGGCATCCTGTTCGCGGTGGCGCTGTGCGACATCCGGGTCTGGATGCGGTCGGCCTATCCGCTGTACGTCGCCGCCATCGTGCTGCTGGCGGCGGTGCCCTTCGCCGGCGTGGAGGCAAGCGGCGCGCGGCGCTGGCTGGAGCTTGGAGGCCTCGGCTTCCAGCCTTCCGAGCTGATGAAGATCGCCCTGGTCCTGGCGCTGGCGCGCTATTACCAGTGGCTGCCGGCGGGCCGGGTGTCCAACCCGCTCGCGCTGGCGGTTCCCCTGCTGCTGATCGGCGCTCCGGCGGCGCTGGTCGCCATGCAGCCCGACCTGGGAACGGCCATCCTGTTCGCCGTGGTCGGCTGCGGGCTGCTGTTCCTGGCCGGGGTAAGCTGGCTCTACTTCATCGCCGCGGGCGCGGGCCTGATCGCGGCGCTGCCGGTGCTGTTCGAGCGGCTGCACGGCTACCAGAAGGAGCGGGTGCTCACCTTCATCGATCCCGAGCGCGACCCCATGGGGGCGGGCTATCACATCCTGCAATCGAAGATCGCGCTGGGGTCGGGGGGGATCGCGGGCAAGGGCTTCATGCAGGGGACCCAGAGCCACCTGAACTTCCTGCCGGAGAAGCACACCGACTTCATCTTCACCATGTTCGCGGAGGAGATGGGCTTCATCGGCGCGGCGGGCCTGCTCGGGCTCTATCTGCTGGTGCTCCTGGCGCTGGCCTGGATGGCCCTGCGCTGCCGCAGCCTGTTCGCGCGGCTGGTCATCGGCGGCGTGGCGCTGGGGCTGTTCGTCTACATCTTCATCAACGCGGCCATGGTCATGGGGCTGGTCCCCGTGGTCGGGGTGCCGCTGCCGCTGGTCTCCTACGGGGGGACTTCCATGCTGACGGTGATGTTCGCGCTGGGGCTGGCGCTGAACGCCCATATCCACCGCAAGACGCTGTTCCGGAAGCACGAAACCCGGGTTCTCTAGGGGCTCCGGCGTCCTGAATCTTTCCACTGCCGAAACGGCTCTGATCGCTGGACATTTCCCGCATGCGAGTGCTATCTAGCCCCGCGCGCGAGGCCGTCATTCCGGCCTCGTACCGCATTGAGGGGCGCATAGCTCAGTTGGTAGAGCAGCTGACTCTTAATCAGCGGGTCCAAGGTTCGAGTCCTTGTGCGCCCACCAATCACTTCAACGACTTAAGTGGTTGGCCCTCTTGTCATTCCGACAAGTTGACCCCCTCTCATTCCGACAAACGTCCTCTTTCCGTTCTCCTGTAGCTCCTTCTTTTGCGGGCTCCAGCGAGCCGCTGATCCCTGGTCTCCTTGGCATAGAGCGCGACCATGGCCGCGTTCCGGTGACCGCTCAGCGCCATGATCTGGCGGTCGGTCAATCCGGCGTTCGCGGCATCGGTATGACCGCCATGCCGGAAGCTGGTGAAGGTGATGTCCAACGGCAGGCCAGCGGCATCGCGGATCTTGGCGACGATGCTCTGGACGTGTCGGACGGGGTTCTCTGCTGATGTCGCCCAAGGCAAGTGAATTTTCCAGCGCCGGTCGGGGTGATCACGCATAACGATGAGCGGACCGTGGCGAGGCGCGGCGTCGAGCCGTTCAATCAGGCCGGGCCATAGCTCAGAGCCGTCTTCGTCGTAGAGAGGCACCAGAACCTGCTCACCGGTCTTGTGGTGATCGACGACAACCGTATCGACGGCATGGGGAGGGCGATAGCGCGCCCAGCCGAAGCGAAGGAAAATGTCCTCAACTCGCACCAGCCAATTGAAGGCAAGCAATGCTGCGGTGCCCAGGGACGGGTAGCCCATCTCGTCGGCCTTGGCGACGAAGGTCATAAGCTCGGTATGGGTGGCAGCTCGCGTCTTGCTGGGTTTGTACCGGATGCCCATCTTCGTGAAGGGGTTGGCATAGGGCACAAGGTTGGGATGGTTGCGGTATGCGACATTCCATGCACGCCGGCAGACGTCCATTCCAAGCTTTGCCTTCCTGTGCCGCTTGATGTCACCCGTCCCTCGCTGCCGCTCATGCAGCTTGTCTGCTACTCCGGGCGTAATGTTTCGGAGTGGCAGACCGCCGATCCGGCGCCCGTCCTTTAGCGTAATCTCCGCTACTGCCTGAAGCGCCCGGTCATAATCAAGTCGCGTGCCTAAGGCGAGATCGCGGTACTGGGGGCTCAGTCTGAACTCCGCCGCCATCCAGTCAAAGGTGCCGGCGATTGGCTTGCCTGACTGGGCCTTGTCGGGATTAAGCCAGGCATGGAAATGGGGATTGAGTACGTCATCGCAGCGCTGCTTCGCGGTACCGTAGTCAGTTCCGAGGGCTTCAGGCGTGGCTGGGCAACCACGCTTGCGGGCCCACGATGGTGGCTGCCAGTAATAGGCGATCCGGCCGGAAGCGAGGCGCTTCGCAGTCATATAGGGTGGCCAGCCGAAGGGTTTTTTGCGCCTGATCATCACAGCAGCCTGCTGATGTCCTCAGTCACGAAATCATGCTCCGTTGCCAATCCATGCCGCAGAGCAATCGACTGATCAAGCTTGGTACGATGCCACTTGGGCAACATCCCTTGTTGTTGACAAGGCGGCGGGAAAATTCCCCGTCTCACCTTCGCGAGGAACGCCTCCACGCTCGGCTCGTCGCAATAGGCCGCGGCGGTTTCGGCTCGCATCTCGAGCGGCCAAGAGCCGTTCGGGTATTTCACCGGCCGTGCCATGATTGACACCTGTGGCCCGGTTGATCGTCAACCGCGGCCAGACCTGGGTGAATGTTTTCTGATTTCGGAATCATCTGCGAACTCGCTCTGCAAAGGTCGCTGTTCTGACTATTCGAAACAGCGATTCGTCCGAGTCTTTGCAGATTCCATGGGTCAGAAAAGGCCCCCCAATTTTGACCCGACTTGTCACTCGCGGCGGGCGCGCTTCAATTCAGGCCACTTTGTTTCGATTGTCTGAGTCGCCAGGCGGAGAGCGAGTTCGGAAATGCCACGATCGAAGTCAGCAATTTCCTGTCCCTGCCTGATCAATAGTGACAGGGTGATTTCGTTGGAAGTGGCGAGGGATTTGAGTATCTGGTTCCGTGAAGGGTCTCGGGCTGCGGCGAATGCTTTCTTCAGCGAGTGGATGGTGTCATCGCGATAGCGGGTTCGTAAGCGCCGATCACGAATGAGTTGCCGGTAGATCTCAGCGTTTGAGGCGTTGGAGTGTGAACGGCGCTTGCTGGCGACGTCAAAGAGCAGTTGGCAGAGTTGGTCGTCGGTCCGCTTTAGCGGGCTGCCAGCCCGTTTGGGTTTTGGGCCATAGTGGGCGTATGCAAAGTAGGTAAGCAGCAGGCGCCAGTTGTGTGGGTGCTCCGGCGACAGGCCGAACTTGTCGAACGCCGTCTTTAGTGGACCTTCGACCCGGGACCAAAGGGAAGGATCGAAAGCTGCCTGGAGTTGATGTTGCGCTTCGGTTATCGCGGCATCTTCCCAGTTCGGCCGCTTGCCGAGATTGGCCGCTGTCAGCGCGTCGCGCAGTTCCGCCATCACATCCCGATTACGACTGGCAGCGGCCAATCGATTTATCTTCAATGTTGCGTCGTCCTGTCGCTTCCTCACTGTCGGACTCCGCCCACATATAGGTGCAGGAACTCTAACTGATTTCAATTTTCACACCGAGTGCGGAAAGTAATCAGTTGCGCCGTCAATCGTGGGCCGTGGCTTCCCTACCGATTTCCCCGTGGTAGGCTCTTCCCGTTTGAATCAGGATCGTCACGATGG
>JBFWSL010000066.1:0-13857 GCA_050248375.1 Hyphomicrobiales bacterium
GGGTACGCGCCTAGCGCATCATCCGGAAAAGTGGAATCGCTTGGCCGGTAAGATGATGTGTCAGATCAATAGCTTGAGCATGATCTTATCGGAAAAGCGGTATCCACTTTTCCGGATCATGCTCTAGTTCTTGCGTTTCGCCGCAGAGGTCTCGCGCGACGCGGCCTTTGCCCTCCGCTTCACCTCGGGCGGAAATATCGGCCGCGCATACACAGGCAACTGTCCTATGCCGCCCGGACCGACGGGCCGGCAGAGGACCGGCGCGGAAGCCGGGCAGTCATGCCGCGTATCCCCGGCGTACTCGCCGCAAATGGAACAGAATCCGTTCATCGGCGCCTCGAACTGGATTGTGCTGAGTGATGCGGCGGGAAGTGTATCAGCCACGCAGCGGAAAGGCGAGTTCGGGGGACGGGCTGCCGGCCCTCAGCCGTTGACGGCGATGACGGCGATGCCCAGCGCCAGCAAGGCCGCGGCGCCGAAGCGGCGCAACATGGCACCCTCGCGCAGGAACAGCCCGCCAAGCGCCACCGAGATGGGGATGGAGGCCTGGCGCACCGCCGTCACCGCCGCCACCTCCCCGCCCCACTGGAAGGCGAGCAGGATGAGATAGTAGGACACATAGGCGAGGATGCCCGGCAGCGCCAGCAAGACGAGGCGCTTCAGCAGCGGACGGTCGTCGACGATGACGCGGCCGCGGGAACGGACCAGGTAGCGCAGGAGGTAGAAAGGCACCAGCAGCCCTTCCACGAAGCACATCTGGAGCTGCGGGGTCAGCGTCTGCATCATCTGCGCATCGGCGAGGGAGTAGATGCCGGTGCCGGACATTGCCAGCAGCGCCAGACCCAGCGTCTTCGGGTCGTCCAGGAAGTGGGTGCCGCGGCGGTAGAGCAGCAGGAAACCTCCGGTCACCGCCATGACGATGCCGAGCAGCACGGGCCAGGGATAATGCCGCCCCAGCACGAGCACGCCCACGGCGACCACGAAGAGAGGCGAAGCGCGGATGATCGGGTAATAGGTGGACAGGTCGCCGCGCTGGAGCGTCGCCGTCAGGCACACCCCATAGAGCACCTGTCCCGCCCAGGACAGCGCCAGCAGCGGCAGCACGCCCAGGGCAAGCGAGAAGTCGTCGCCGCTGGCCAGCGCCTGGACAAGGCCCAGCAGGAAGATCATCGCGGTCAGGATGAGATAAGTCAGCTCGGGATCCGGCTCCTTCTTCAGCAGAAGATTCCAGACCGGGTGCAGAGTCGCCGAGGCGAGCACCAACGCCAGGATTTCCAGGCTCATCCCGCCCCCGCGCTTTCCCGTTCAGGCCGCGGTGGCGTGAGCGAGGTCGGACATCTCGCCGATGAGGTCGAGGAAGGCCGCGACGGCCGCGTTGTCGCGGCTGTCATCGCGGCAGATGGCACATTCGGTCACGTTGAGCGTCACATCCGAAACGGCGAGCTTGTGCAGGCGGGTGTCGTAGCCGAATTCGCTTTCATTGACCACGCCGATACCGAGGCCCGCGGCGACGGCCTCGCGCACGGCTTCGCGGCTCCCCATCTCCAGTATGCGCGCCGGGGCGATGCCGTGGTCGCGCATGGCGTCCTCGAAGATGGCGCGCGTGGTGGAGCCGGCCTCGCGCTGCACGAGCACCTGGTCGGAAATGTCGGCGAGACGGATGCTGCGCCGCTGGCTCCAGGGATGACCCTTGTCGACGAAGACCACCAGGCGGTCCTCGCGGAAGGGCTTGAGATACAGGCGGCTGCCGGGATCGACCTTGGGCAGGATGCCCACATCGCTGCGGGAGCCGGTGACGCTGCGCAGGATGTCGGTGGAGTTGCCGAACTGGACGCGCAGCTCGACCCGGGGGTAGCGGCGCGAATAGGGCGCCAGCAGCGGCACCATGATGAAGGGGGAGTCGGCGATGACGCGAAGCCGGCCGCTGACCAGCCCGCCCGCCTGGGCCAGCAGGCGCTCGGCCTCGGCCTCGGAGGCGAAATAGCGCTGGGTCACCTCGTAGAGGGCATGGCCGAAATCGGTGAGCACCACCTCGCGGCTGCCGCGCTGGAACAGCACGATGCCGTAGCCCTCCTCCAGCGCCTTCACATGGCCCGACAGGGTGGGCTGCGACACCCTCAGGAGGGCGGCGGCCCGGGTAAAGCTGCCCTCGCCGGCGACGGCATGGAATGCGCGGAGCTGCGAATGGTTCATAGGAAAACCCTATACTGCCGGTAGGTATTATGAATTAGACATATAGTAGGGATATGTCCTATCTCCGGCAACAGACATGACCCCCCTCCAAAGAGGCCATGAATGGCGAACGTAACCACGGCCGCGCGCGCAGGCGCGGCAGCGACTCCGACCGGCGATCCCTGGCTGCTGACCCCGGGGCCGCTGACCACCAGCCCCACCGTCAAGGAAGCGATGCTGCATGACTACGGCTCGCGCGATCATCACCTGATCGCGGTGAACAGGCGCATGCGGGAACGGCTGGTGGAGATCGTCCACGGCGGCACGGCCTACACCTGCGTGCCGGTCCAGGGCAGCGGCACCTTCGCGGTGGAGGCCATGATCGGCACCTTCGTGCCGGCCAGGGGCAAGCTTCTGGTGCTCATCAACGGCGCCTATGGGCGGCGCATCGCCAGAATCGCGGAATATTACGGAATTGCCGCCGCGGTCATCGAGACGCCGGAGAACCAGCCCGTCGACCCGGCCGAACTGGAGCGGACGCTGAAGTCGGACCCGGCCATTACCCATGTGGCCGTCGTCATGTGCGAGACCACCACCGGCATCCTCAACCCGATCCAGCAAATCGCCGACACGGTCGCGGGCCACGGCAAGTCGCTGCTCATCGACGCCATGAGCTGCTTCGGCGCCATCGAGCTCGACGCGCGCACCACGCGTTTCGACGCCGTGGTCGCCTCCTCCAACAAGTGCCTGGAAGGCACCCCCGGCCTCGGCTTCTGCATCGCGCGCGCCGATGCCCTGAAGCAGACCAAGGGCAACTCGCGTTCGCTCAGCCTCGACCTCTACGACCAGTGGGTGGCCATGGAGGGCAACGGCCAGTGGCGCTTCACCCCGCCGGTGCACACCATCGTGGCCTTCGACCAGGCGCTGAAGGAGTTCGACGAGGAAGGCGGCGTCGCCGGCCGCGGCGGGCGCTACGCGGAGAACTGCAGGCTGCTGGTGGGCGGCATGCGCCGGCTGGGCTTCCAGCCGCTGCTGCCCGACAGCCTGCAGGCCCCGATCATCGTCACCTTCCTGACGCCGAAGGACCCGAATTTCGACTTTCAGGTGTTCTACGACCGCCTGCGCGAGCGCGGCTACGTGATCTACCCGGGCAAGCTGACGGTCGCCGACACGTTCCGTATCGGCTGCATCGGCCGGCTTGGAACCCGGGAGATCAAGGGCGCGCTGGCCGCGATCGAGACCACATTGCATGAACTGGGCGTGGCCGACTGCGCCCCCGTCGCCGCCTGAGGCGGCGCAGAAGAAGGGAGAACGCCCAGCATGACCAAACCCGCCGAAGTCACCGTGAACGGCCGCAGCTACGCCTGGCCATCCGCGCCGCTCGTGGTCATCTGCTGCGACGGCAGCGAACCCGACTACATGGAAGTGGCGCGCAAGGAAGGGCTGATGCCCAACCTCGACCGCATCATCGGCAAGGGCGAGAACCTGCGCGGCCATTCGGTGATCCCCAGCTTCACCAATCCGAACAACCTGTCGATCGTGACCGGGCGGCCGCCGGCGGTGCACGGCATTTCGGGCAACTTCTTCCTCGACCCGGACTCGGGCAAGGAAGTGATGATGAACGACCCGAAATTCATGCGCGCGCCGACCATCTTCGATGCCTTCCAGAAGGCGGGCGCGAAGGTGGCGGTCATCACGGCCAAGGACAAGCTCCGGCTGCTGCTCGGCAACGGGCTCGAGTTCGACGGCACCGCCATCTGCTTCTCATCGGAGAAGGCCGACCAGGCGACGCTGGCGGCGAACGGCGTGGAGAAGGTCTGCGAGATGGTGGGCATGGGCGTGCCCGAGGTCTATTCGGCGGAGCTTTCCGAGTTCGTGTTCGCGGCGGGCGTGAAGCTGCTGAAGAGCTTCAAGCCGGACCTGATGTACCTCTCCACCACGGACTTCGTGCAGCACAAATACGCGCCGGGCTCCAAGGGCGCGAATGCCTTCTACGTCATGATGGACAAGTATCTCGGCGAGCTGGACAAGGCCGGCGCGATCATCGTGCTGACAGCCGACCACGGCATGAAGCCGAAGACCAACGCGCAAGGCAAGCCGGACGCCCTCTACCTGCAGGACCTGCTGGACGAGTGGCTGGGTGCGGGCAAGGCCAAGGTTATCCTGCCCATCACCGATCCTTACGTGGTGCATCACGGCGCGTTCGGCTCCTTCGCCACGGCCTATCTCGACGACAGCGTGGACGCGGCCGCCCTGACGGAGCGCCTGAAGGCGCTGCCGGGCATAGACGCCGTGTATGACGGCGACACCGGCTGCAAGGTCTACGAACTGCCGCGCGACCGCATGGGCGACCTGATCGTGGTGTCCGGCGGCAGCAAGGTCATCGGCACGCGCGAGAGCGAGCACGACCTGTCGGCGCTGAAGGAGCCGCTGCGCTCCCACGGCGGCCTGACCGAGCAGGAGATTCCGATCATCGTCAACCGCAAGACGGCAGGACTGAGCGGGCGGTTGCGCAACTTCGACGCCTTCTCGATCGGCCTCAACAATATCGCCAGCGCCGCGCAGGCCGCAGAATAGGAGTTGGTCCCATGAACCAGATGTCCACCAGGCGACCCGTGATCCAGGAGGCCATGCGCATCGGCGGCCGCAAGGTCACGACCAAGGATGTGGTCGAGGTCCGCTATCCCTACACCAACGAGGTGATCGGCACGGTGCCCGCAGGCGGCCCGGAGCACGCGGCGGAAGCCTTCGAGATCGCCGCCAACTACACGCCCAGGCTGAGCCGCTACGAGCGCCAGCAGATCCTGTTCAGGGCGGGCGAGCTGATCCGCCAGCGCCGCGAGGCCATCGCCGAGGTGCTGACCCTGGAGCTGGGCATCTGCAAGCAGCATTCCCTCTACGAGGCCGGCCGCTCCTACGACGTGTTCACGCTGGCGGGCCAGCTCGCCATTCTGGACGACGGGCAGATCTTCTCCTGCGACCTCACTCCCAACGGCAAGCCGCGCAAGATCTACACCAAGCGCGAACCGGTGCGCTCGATCTCGGCCATCACGCCGTTCAACCACCCGCTGAACATGGTGGCGCACAAGATCGCGCCCGCCATCGCCACCAACAACTGCGTGGTGTGCAAGCCGACCGAACTGACGCCGCTGACCGCGATCACGCTGGCCGACATCCTCTACGAGGCGGGCCTGCCGCACGAGATGTTCCAGATCGTCACCGGCTGGCCGAAGGACATCGGCGACGAGATGATCACCAACGAGAACATCGACATCATCACCTTCACCGGCGGCGTTCCTGTCGGCAAGATGATCGCGCAGAAGGCCGGCTACAAGCGCGCGGCGCTGGAGCTCGGCGGCAACGATCCGCTGATCGTGCTGAACGACCTGGAAGGCGCCGACATCGACAAGGCCGCCGCTCTGGCGGTGGCGGGCGCCACGGCCAACTCCGGCCAGCGCTGCACGGCCATCAAGCGCATCCTGGTGCAGGAGAGCATCGCGGAGAAATTCGTGCCGCTGGTGCTGGAGAAGGCCAAGAAGATCAGGTTCGGCGATCCGGAGGACCCGGAGACCCAGCTCGGCTGCGTCATCCACGAGCAGGCGGCGGCCACCTTCGAGCGGCGCGTCTACGAGGCCGAGAAGCAGGGTGCCAAGGTGCTGTACGATCCGGGCCGCAAGGGCGCGCTGCTGCCGCCCATCGTGGTGGATCACGTGCCGCACGAGAGCGAACTGGTCTACGAGGAGACCTTCGGCCCCATCGTTCCGATCGTGCGCGTGCCGGACGACGACGCGGAAGTCATGAAGATTTCCAACTCCACGCCCTTCGGCCTGTCGTCGGGCGTATGCACCAACCGGCTCGACCGGATCACCGCCTTCATCGAAGGCCTCAACGTGGGCACGGTCAACATCTGGGAAGCGCCGGGTTACCGTATCGAGATGTCCCCCTTTGGCGGCATCAAGGACTCAGGTAATGGTGTCAAGGAAGGCGTTCTGGAGGCGATGAAGTTCTTCACCACCGTCAAGACCTACTCGCTGCCTTGGCCGAACTGATACCGGAGCCCGGAGGCTCCCGCCTATGATGGAGATTTCGGGCACGAAACTGCTCATCCTGATCGCCGGCAGCGCGGCGCTGCTGCTGTGGGGCGCGCGCATGACCCGCACGGGCATGACGCGCGCATTCGGCAGCGCCATCCGCGCCGGACTGAAGGCGCGCACGTCGAACCGCTACAACTCCGCCTTCCTCGGCATGCTGGCGGCGGCGGCGCTGCAGAGCTCCACCGCGGTCGGGCTGCTGGCCGCTTCCTTCGCCAGCGCCGGCAGCCTGACGGTGGGCGCCGGCCTCGCCGTCATGCTGGGCGCGGACGTGGGCAGCGCGGTGGTCGCGCAGATCCTGTCGCTCAAGGTCTACGAGCTGTGGCCGATCCTGTTCTTCTTCGGCTACGTCATCCACGCCACCTTCAGCGACCGCAACGTGCTGGGCAAGCAGTCGGGCCGCATCCTGCTCGGGCTGGGCCTGATCCTGCTGTCGCTGGGCACGCTGGCCTCGGCGGCCTCGGTGGTGCAGTCGAGCGACCTGGTGCACACGCTGCTGGCCGGTCTCGCCAGGGAGCCGGTGATCGCGCTCATCGTCGCGGCGCTGCTGACATGGATCGCCCATTCGAGCCTGGCCATCCTGCTGCTTCTGGTGGTGCTGGCCAACAGCGGCGTACTCGCGCATGAGAACCTGCCCTACTATCTGGTGCTCGGCGTGAATGCCGGTGCCGGGCTTCCCGCACTGATCCTCGGCCTTTCGGAGGCTCCGCCCGCCAAGCGCATCCTGGTCGGAAACTTCCTGTTCCGCCTCATCGGCGTGATCCTCGCCGCGATAACGCTCAATTACTGGATTCCGGCCATCACCTCGCTCGACGTGGCGCCCGGGCAGAGGCTGATCCTGCTGCACATCGCCTTCAACGTGCTGCTGCTGCTGACCTTCGTCTGGTTCGTCGACAACATGGGCAAACTGCTCCAGCGGTTCATCCCGGACATCAAGCAAGCCGCCGACCCGATGACGGTCGGCCATCTCGACCAGGCGGCCAAGGACGTGCCGGAACTGGCCCTGTCGGCGGCGGCCCGCGAGACGCTGCGCATGGTAGACATCGTGGAGCTGATGCTGCGCAAGGCCATCGACGCCATGAAGACCGACGACAGCAAGCTGTGCGAGGAGACGCGCAAGCTCGACGACGCGGTGGACAAGCTCTACGGAGACATCAAGTTCTACATCACGGACATGTCGCGCTCGGAGATGGACGAGGAAGAAAGCGCGCGCGCCTTCGAGATCATCTCCTTCACCACCAACCTCGAGCACGCGGGCGATACCATCGAGCGCAGCCTGCTCGACACCATCCGCGACAAGATCAAGAGCGGCGGGGCCTTCTCCGAGGAAGGCCTGAAGGAGCTGATGGACGCCTACAAATATGTGGGCGACACCATCCACCTCGCCACCAAGGTGTTCATGGAGAAGCGGGTGGAGGACGCCAAGGCGCTGATCCGCCGCAAGGAGAAATTCCGTTTCATCGAGCATGAGAGCACGTCGAAGCACCTGGACCGGCTGCGCTCGCGCAAGCCGGAAACGCTGGCGACCACGTCGTTCCACATCGACATCATGCGCGACCTGAAACGCATCAACTCGCTGTTTTCCTCCTGCGCCTATCCGCTGCTGGAGACGGCCGGCCGGCTGAAGACGTCGCGGGTGCGCTAACCAGGGCCAGGCGGGACGGCGAAAAGCCGCCTTCCCCAGCCCGCTCATGCTGTATGCTGCGCGGCGCCGGGGCCGCCCCGGCCAGTCCCCAGGTCGCCCGCAGATGCCAGCCAAGCAGACCCCCCTGAAACTCTTCCTCGTGGCCGGAGAACACTCCGGCGACCGGCTGGGCGGGCCGCTCATGGCCGCGCTGAAGAAGAAGGCGCGGGGCGTGAGCTTCGCCGGGGTGGGCGGCGAGGACATGGAAGCCCAGGGCATGCAGTCCCTGTTCCCGCTGGCCGACGTGGCCGTCATGGGCCCTGCCGCCATCATTCCCCGCCTGCCCCGGCTGATCGAGCGGGTGAAACGCACCGCGAGGGCGGCGATCGCAGCCTCCCCGGACGCGGTGGTTATCATCGACAGCCCGGAGTTCACGCACCCGATCGCAAAACGCATCCGGCGCGAGCGGCCCGACATCCCCATCGTCGACTATGTGTCGCCGAGCGTGTGGGCGTGGCGGCCGGGCCGGGCCCGCAGGATGGCGCGCTATGTGGACCACGTGCTGGCGCTGCTGCCCTTCGAGCCCGAAGCACACCGCAGGCTCGGCGGCCCTCCCTGCACCTATATCGGCCACCCGCTGGCGCAGGAGGTGCGCAGGATCAGGGGAGCGGACCCGAAGGCGCTGGCGAAGCGCCTGCGTATCACGAAAGGCCGCCCGGTGCTGGTGATGCTGCCGGGCAGCCGGCCCAACGAGGTGGAGCGGCTGCTGCCGTGCTTCGGAGAGGCGCTCGATATCCTGGCGGCACAGGGCCAGCGGCCCCAGACGCTGCTGCCGGCGGTCGCCTCGCTCAGGCCGCGCATCGAGGAACTGGTGTCGGGCTGGGCGGAGCCGCCTCACCTGCTCGGCCCCGGGGACAAATACGCCGCTTTCCGGCTGGCCGACGCGGCGCTGGCCGCGTCGGGCACGGTGACGCTGGAACTGGCGCTGGCGGAGACGCCGATGGTGGTGGGCTACCGCATGGACAGGCTCGCTTGGCAACTGCGCTTCATGGTGAAGGCCCGCTCCATCGTGCTCGCCAACCTGGTGCTGGACGAGAATGCGGTGCCGGAGCTGCTTCAGCATGCCTGCAACGGCCCGGCCATCGCGAAGCACCTTGCGCCGCTGCTTTCCGACACGACCCAGCGGCGCAAGCAGGCGAAGGCCCTCAAGGAAGCATCGCGGCGCATCACCGCCGGACCGGCGAGCCCGAGCGCCATGGCGGCGGATATCGTGCTCAAGCTGGCCAGGTCCGGGCCAGGAGAATTGACGCATATCAAGCGTTTGCGCGTCCCGCGTGATATCTTGCCAAGATGAAGGCCGCAGACCGCAAAGGGGGCCCCGCCCCCCGTTTCGCCTCGATACGCACTGTCGGCTTCGCCGCCGGACCGCTGCTCGCAGCGGTCATGCTGACCCTGTCGCCGCCCGAGGGCATGGCCGTGGCGGCATGGGTGGTCGCGGCGGTGTGCGTGCTGATGGCGGTGTGGTGGATGACGGAGGCCGCGCCGCTGGCTGCGACGGCGCTGATACCCCTGATCCTGTTTCCCTTCCTCGGCATCGGCTCCCTCGCCGCGGTTGCGGAGAATTATGCCCATCCGCTGATCTTCCTGTTCCTCGGCGGCTTCCTGCTGGCACAGGCGATGCAGCACTGGCGGCTCAGCGAACATATCGCCTTGCGGCTGCTGAAGCTGAGCGGCACGGCGCCAAGAGCGATCATCGCGAGCTTCATGGGCACGACCGCCTTTCTCAGCATGTGGGTTTCGAACACGGCGACAGCCATGATGATGCTGCCGATCGGTCATTCGATCGTCGTGGCCATGGCCCGCTGTTCGGGCAAGCGGCGGCGAAAGGAGACGGACGCCTTCGCCACCGCGCTGATGCTCGGCATCGGATACGCGGCGAGCATCGGCGGCATGGGCACCCTGATCGGGACGCCGCCCAATGCCCTGTTCGCCAGCTTCGTGGCGACCGCCTTCGCCCAGCCGGTCAGCTTTCTCGACTGGATGCTGATCGGCGTTCCGGCCGTGCTGATGCTGCTTCCGGTCGCATGGCTGGTGCTGACGCGCATTGCCTTCCGCATAACGCTGAAGGCGGACCCGAAGCTGCAAGATATCCTGGCCCGGATGCTGGAGGAACTCGGCCCCCTGAACCGGGGCCAGAAGATGCTTTCGGTGGTACTTGTGCTCACCGCATCGGCCTGGGTCCTGCTGCCGGCCATCGAAGCGCTGATACCCGACCTGCGGCTCACCGACTCCGGCATCGCACTCACGGCGGCGCTGGCGCTGTTCGTGCTGCCGGCGAACGGCAAGGGAGAGAAACTGCTCAACTGGAACGAGGCGTCGAAGATCCGCTGGGACGTGCTGATCCTGTTCGGCGGCGGCATCGCCCTGGCCACGGCCATAGGTCTGTCCGGCCTCGCCGGCTGGATGGGCGAGCAGCTTTCCGGCCTCAAAGGCCTGCCGCTGCCAGTCATCATCCTGCTTGCGGCCACGATCATCGTCATCCTGGGTGAACTCGCGTCGAACACCGCAGTGGCGGCGACCTTCCTGCCGATTGCCGGGGCAACCGCCATCGGCATTGGCGCCGACCCGCTTATGCTGACCGTGCCGGTGGCGCTCGCCGCTTCCATCGGCTTCATGCTGCCGGTGGCCACGCCGCCGAATGCCATCGTCTATGGCAGCGGCACGATCACGGCGCGGCAGATGCTGCGAGCCGGGTTCCTGATAGATGTTGCCGGCATCCTGGTGGCGGCCCTCATCAGCGTGGCCCTGGCCGCCCGCGTTCTGAACTGACGGCCGGGTCCCCATGCTTGGAAGTGCCTGAAATCGCGAGCGGAACCATTCGCCGCATCGCCCGTTCACAGGCCAGTGAAACGTCAAAGGAGACCAGACATGGCTGATCGGGTGAATACGGGCAGTGGCGCCGGTCTTGGCGTCGTCGTCGGCGTATTGATCGCCGCGGTCGTGGTGATCGGGTTCTTCGTTCTCGGCGGGGAGCTTCCCGGCGACGGCGGCAAGGACGTAAACGTGAAAATCGAGACGCCGGCTGGCGGGGCGACCGTCAAGACCGACTGACGCACAAAAGCCTGCCAGAGTCAGCGCCGGCCGTGGGTTCCGGAACGGGACCCGCGGCCGGTGTGTATTTCCGAAACCGAAGCGGTCGGGCGCCGCGCTAGCGCATCATCCGGCCAAGTGGAATCACTTGGCCGGTACGATGATGCGCCAGATCAATAGCTTGAGCATGATCGTATCGGAAAAGTGGTATCCACTTTTCCGGATCATGCTCTAGCGGCGGAGCGGGATCGCCTTTGGCAGCCTGCGGGCGATGCCGGTCAGGCCGCCCTCCTCACCGGCCTCGGGACGGCCACGGGCCGCGACCAGGTCGGCGACGGTGCACCCGTCGAGCACGGTGATGAACGCCTCAAGGGCATCGTCGAGAACCCGGCCGATGGAAGGGTCGTCGCCCAGGCCGCCAACCTCATCGGCCCGCGCCTCCGCCGTCATGGTCGCCTCGGAGGCGCGCACGATCTCGCCCACGGTGATCTTCGAGGCAGGCCGCAACAGCCGGATGCCGCCGCTGCGGCCCCGCACAGCCTCGACGATACCGGCGCGCACCAGTATGGGCACGATCTTGGCGACGTTGTGCTTGGTGATGCCGTAGCGCTCGGCGACCTCGGCGATACGGGTCAGCTCGTCGCCCGCGACAGCGCATTCGACGACGATGCGGACGGCGTAGCTGCTCTGCTTTGTCAGGCGCATACGGACCTCCCCGGCTGTCTCAGGGCGAGAAATGCACGGGAACGGAGAAGGCCATGGTTGTGCGGCCGATATCGCTCGGTATCGAAGGAAACGGCGAAGCGCGGCGCACCATCGCCAGCGCGGCCTCGTCGAGCCTGGGGCTGCCGGAGCGCCCGGAAATGCGAACCGACTGCACGGCGCCGTTGGACCCGACGACGAAGATCATGCTGACGGTGCCGCGCGCGCCGCCGCCCGGATAACGCTTGAAGCGGTTCAGATGGGCGAGCACGCGGCTGGAATAGGTGGAGACGCCGGCGGCGGACGCGCTGCTCCGGGTGGAAGCGGAACTGCCGGTCTGCTGGCCGACGGGTCCGCCCGCCTCCGAGGCCGGCGGTTTGCGTTTCTCCGCGGGCTTTTCGGGCACGGGCTCCCTGACCGTATCCTCGGCCGGCGAAACCGCCTCCACCGCGGCGACGAGGCCGGGAGCCGTGTCGGAGATGGCTTCGACCTGCGCCTCGGCGCGATCCTCGACGGGAAGCTCGATCTGGCGCTCGGCATCGACCGGCATGGCCTCCTGGGTCATCGACGAGGCGGCCAGGCCCCAGACCACGGCCGGCGTGCCCGCCCCGCTCTCGCCGCTCAGTTCGACCGGCGCGGGACGGGAGCCAAACAGGGCAAGATGGGCCGCGACCGAAAGGGTAAGCGCCGCGGTCCAGTTGGCCACCGTCAGCCGCATTATTCCGTACTCCGGTGTGTCACCAGCCGCACCTTCTCGATTCCAGCCCTGGCCAGCGCGTCGAGGACCGGCATAAGCTGCTCGCCCTTCAGGTTACGGTCCACCACAAGCTCCTGGGGAGCCGGCTCGCCGCCGCCAGCCGGGGCGAACATCGCCGTCAGTTCTTCCAAGGCCACAGTTTGCCCGCGGAAATGGATTTGTCCATCCATTGCGACATAGAGCCCGTCGGTTGGCGGATCGGACGGAGGCTTGAGCGTGGTGATTACCGGCTCCATCTCGAAAGGCGGACGTGGGGTCAGGGTACCCGCCAGCAGGAAGAAAATCAGCAGAAGGAACACGATGTTGATCATGGGGACGATGTTCTCGTCGCCCGGCGGCCTGGACTGCTTTTCCCTGATTTTCACGGGTCCCGCCCCCTTACCGCACCAGGATGACGGGGCCGAGGCGGACGGCCTGGGAATGCTCGACGGCGTGCACGATGTCGTCGGAAAGCGACTCCTTCGACGGCTTGATGACGATGCGCGCCTTGCCGGAGGGCGCGGCGCGAACCAGCGCCTCGCCGATACCGTCGAGGTCAACCGCCTCGCCATTCACGGAGAAGCGTCCCGCGTCCTTGACCGCCAGCAGGATCATCGGCGCATCGCTGTCGGCGGGCTTCGCCGCCTTGCCGCCGAGCGCCACCTCCACATGGGAAAAGCGGCTGAAGGTGGAGGCGAGCATGAAGAACAGCAACAGCAGGAAGACAACGTCGATGATCGGCGTCAGGCTGAAACGCTGCTTCGGCCTGGCGCCCGGGCTAATTCGCATTTTTCGCCGCCATGGCGACAGCCAGCCGCACGCGCATGCCTTCCGCGGCCTGGCTCTTGACCGCGCGCACGGGCGGATTGGTCATCACCTCGGTAACGAACAGCTCCATGGACGCGCGCACGCGCTCGATGTGGCTCTCGAACCAGTACAGCACCAGCGACACCGGCATGGCGACCGCGAGGCCGACGGCGGTGGTGAGCAGCGCCACCCAGATGCCGCCGGCGAGATCGGCGGGGTTGACCTGCGTGCCGGCTGCCTGCAGCGACTGGAACGCCTCGATCATGCCGATGACGGTGCCGAACAGGCCAAGCAGCGGCGCCACCTGCACCACGGCCTCCAGGCCGCGCAGATAGGAGCGCAGGGCGGAGATCTCCGACTGGGCGAGATGCTCGGTCTCCTCACGCAGATGCTGCTCCTCGCGGCGGGAAGCGGCGCCCGCCATGGCAAAGCCAACGACGCGGGCGACGGGTCCGCGCAGGCGGCTGACCGCGGCCAGCGCCTTCTCGTAGTCCTGGGCGATCCAGAGTGAAACGGCCCCGGACACCGCCTTACGGGACGCTCCGGAGCTGAAATAGAACTGCCACAGCTTGAGCAGGATGATGGTGAGGGCGAAAACCGACAGGACCAGAAGCAGCGCGACCACGGGTCCGCCG
>JBFWSL010000067.1:0-13743 GCA_050248375.1 Hyphomicrobiales bacterium
AGTTGCTGGAGCCCGTGAGGCCGGGCTGGGAAAAGGCGAAGAGCCTGCTTGTTTCGACGAACGGCGCTCTCGGCCAGCTTCCGCTTTCCGTCCTGCCCATGGAGCGCGGTACGCTCTCCGATACTCCCGGTCCTGTCTTCGCCGGCTACCGCGACGTCAAATGGCTCGTCAGGGAGCATGCTGTGACGGTGCTGCCGTCCGCGGCGTCGCTGGCGGTTCTGAGGTCTCTTCCCGACGGCAAGGCCGGCCGCAAGCCCTTCATCGGCTTCGGCAACCCGTATTTCAGCAAGGAACAGGCCGACCAGCCCGCGCCGGCTCCGGTTCCCGTGGCGGAACTCGCCTCGCGTGGCGCCATGCTCAAGACGCGCGGCCTCAGGATCAGCCTGCGTTCGGCGCCTCCCACCTCCAACGGGAGCATGGCCGACCTGTCGGTGCTGCCGCCGTTGCCCGATACCGCCGACGAGGTGCGCAGCCTCGCCCTCACCATGAAGACCGATCCCAGCGAGAGCGTGTATCTCGGCGCCAGGGCGAACGAGGCGGCGATCAAGACACAGGATTTGAGCGGCTACCGCATAGTCGCCTTCGCGACCCACGGACTGGTGCCGGGAGATCTCAGCGGGTTGCGCGAGCCCGCTCTCGCGCTGACGGCCCCCGAGGTATCCAGTGGCGACGGCGACGGCCTCCTCACCATGAGCGAGATCATGGGCCTCAAGCTGGACGCGGATTGGGTCATCCTGTCGGCCTGCAACACCGGCACCGGACGGGCAGGCGGCGCGGAGTCCGTATCGGGACTGGGCCGCGCCTTCTTCTACGCGGGCACGCGCGCGCTTCTCGTCAGCAGTTGGCCGGTGGAGACGACCTCCGCCCGCGTGCTGACCACCGACCTTTTCCGCAGGGCTGGCGCGGATGCGGCCCTCGATCGCGCCGTCGCCCTGCAGCAGGCCATGTCGGCGCTCATCGACTCGCCCAGTGCAATGGACGAGGCCGGGAAGCAGCCTCTCTACTATTATGCCCACCCGATCTTCTGGGCGCCCTTCATACTTGTCGGCGATGGTGGGGGCCGAAAATCCTCATAAAGAGCCAAACTTGCAGGAGTTGCCGTAAAATGAAGAAAACCGGAATCGTATCTGCTGCGGCTTTCGCGGTTCTGACGCTTGCGGGCGCAAGCCAGGCCGCCGAACCGGCCGCGATCGTCGAGGCGGTCAGTGCACCGTCGACGTCGCTGAAGCCCATGGATTTCCTCGATGAAGGCCAGGTGATCCAGCTCAACAGCGACGAGTCCCTGACCCTTGGCTACCTGTCCTCCTGCACGCGCGAGACCATAAAGGGAGGCAAGGTCACCATCGGCGCGGCGAAAAGCGCCGTGGAGAGCGGCCTGCGGAAGTCTGAGGAGGTCGATTGCGACGGCGCGCGCGTCGTCAAGGTGACGACCAGGGCGACCGATGTCGCCGGAGCGGTCTTCCGGAAGGGCAAATGGGACGAGCCGCTGCCCAAGGCGGACTGGACGTCCTTCTCGACCAGTCCGCTTGTACGTCTGACGCCGGAAGCCTCCAAGATCCGTGTCGAGCGGATCGACAAGCAGGAGTCCGCGATGGAAGTTGCGGTCAGTGACGGATTCGCGGACTTCGCCAGGGAGAAGGTGACCCTGAAGCCGTCGGGCCTCTATGAAATCTCGGCCGGAAACGTGTCCCTGATCCTGCAGGTCTCGCCGCTTGCGGAGAAGGACGCGCCCCTGCTGTCCCGCATAGTGCCCATGTAATGCCCGGCCGGCCCGGTTGCGACAGTTCGGCGCGCGGTGCCGGCCGTAGCGCGGATCGCCAGGAGTTCGCGCATTGCTGAAGCGCGCGGGCAGGGGGGGGAAAGCGCTTGCGGTGGCGCTTCTGGCGGGCGCCTGCGCCATGCTCGGCGCACTGCCGGCCTTTGACCGGCTTTCCGGGCTGGATATCGACCTCCTGCATGGACTTTCGGCCCTGATCCTGCCCCAGCCGGCGGCCGATCCGGGATTGCAGCATTCCGTCGTGGTGGCGATTGACGAAGCCACGCATGTCAGCCCGTCCTTTGCCGGGCTTCCCAAGGTCATGTGGACGCCGCAGATCGCCCGCGTTCAGGATGCGATCCTCGCCGCCACGCCATCGGCGATCGGCTGGGACCTGATCCTGCCGACGTCGGCCGCCGCCTATGTGGCCGACCGGGGCTTCGACAAACCTCTGCTTGCCAGCCTCGCCGGAGCGGCCAGGTCCAATCGCATCGTGCTCGGCACGGCCCAGCTTGGCGACAATCTGATCTCCCCCCATCGCCTGTTCAGCTATTCCGCCGGTGGCGGGCGCAACATGCGCTCGCTTAATATCGCGGTAGAGCCCGATGGCGTCGTGCGCCGCGTGCCGCTGTTCTTTCGCAGGGCCGACGGCGACGCCTACGTGCCGTCGATGGCGCTGGAACTGGCGGCAAGGCGAAAGGGATCGGAGCCCGCGCGCACGCCAGATGGAGGCGTTGCCTTCGGCGGGCAGCGGGTGCCGGCAACCGCCGCCGATGGTGTCCTTCTCAATTTCCAGGGCGCCGGCGGAATTGTCCCGACTTTCTCGCTCGCCGACCTCCATGCCTGCGCCGAGGCGGGCAACGATGGGTTCTTCCAGGAACACTTCGCGGGCAAGACCGTGCTGCTCGGTCTCGTTCTCGACATCGAGGACCGCAAGCTCGCCTCCAACAGGCTGGTGACGGACGGCGGCCCGCTTGGCCCGCGGATACGCTGCTCCGGCGGAGCTTCCGTTGCCCGCGACGGCGTCCGCACATCCACCATTCCCGGCGTCTACCTGCATGCCATGGCCGTCAACAACCTGCTCAATGGCGACGGCCTGCGGCAGCCCTCGCGCCCATGGCGGGCCCTTGCGGCGGCGCCCCTGCCGGCTTTCGTGGGCGCCGCGACCATGACGTTCGGACCCGCGCTCGCCGCCGCCGCCGCGGTGCTGGGAGCCCTCGCGCTGATCGCCGTCGCGGTAGCCGCCTTCGGCTCCACCCTGGTGTTGCCGCTCATCGTGCCGCTTGTCTTCGCGCTCGCGGTCTTCGTCGCCGTGCTCGGCTACCGCTTCATCTATTCCGACAGGCAGCAACGTTTTCTCCGCAAGGCCTTCGCCTCCTACGTATCGCCGGATCTCGTCGAGGCGCTTGTCGCCAATCCCGAACAGCTCCGCCTGGGTGGCGAGCGGCGCAACATGTCCTTCCTGTTCACCGACATCGCCGGGTTTACCAGCCTGGTCGAGGATCTCGATCCCGCCGAAGTCGGAAGCCTGCTCAATCGCTACCTGGACGAGATGATCTCCGTCGCCAAGCGCCACGGCGGCACGATCGACAAGGTCATCGGCGATGCGGTCGTGGTCATATTCTCCGCCCCAGTAGAGCTCAGCGACCACGCGGAACGGGCCATCGCCTGTGCGCTGGCCATGGACGCGGCTTCCGAGGCCTTTGCGTCGTCCCGCCGCGCGGAGGGCATGAAGTTCGGCGTCACCCGCATCGGCGTTCACTCCGGCGCCGCCGTCATCGGCAATTTCGGCGGCAAGGACTTCTTCGACTACACCGCCATCGGCGACGCCATGAATACCGCTGCCCGGCTGGAAAGCGCCAACAAGCAGTTCGGCACCCGTATCGCCGTCAGCGGCGTCGCGGTGGACCGGTGCGCGAGCTTCACCGGACGCCCCATCGGCCAGGTGATCTTCAAGGGCAAGAGCCGGCCCATAGCGGTGCACGAGCCGCTTTCCCCCGAGGAGGAGGCGTCACCGCGCATCGAGGCCTACAGGCAGGCGTATGCCTTGCTGGAAAGCGAGAGCCCGGATGCGGCCAGGGCGTTCGAGGAACTGGCGGCCCGCTATCCTGACGACGGGCTGGCCGCCATGCACCGCGCCCGGCTGCGCGCCGGCCGCAACGGCGTGACCATCACGCTGGAAGAGAAGTAGTCGCGGGCTTCGTTGCCGCGCAATACAGGACTCCGAGCGGCATCGGGCTCGCCACCAGTGCCAGGGCCTGTGCGCGGGCCAGGTTGCCCTCGTCGTGGACGGCGATGCTCTCCGCGCCGGTCTCCGGAATGACAGCGGCGCGGAAGCTGCAGGTGGCGTCGTCGAACACGAGACACCTGTCGCGCTCCTTGCCGAAGATCATGGGCTGGCCATGCTCCAGCCGCAGCGTGGCGTCTGGCGTCGCCGTCTTGTCGTTGATGGGGCCGAAGGCGCCGTCGTTGTAGACGATGCAGTTCTGCAGGATTTCCACGAAGGACGCCCCCTTGTTGGCCTGTGCCCGGGTGAGCACGCCCGGCAGGTGGTCCTGCAGGGTGTCGGCGGAGCGGGCGACGAAGCGCGCGCCCGCGCCGAGCGCCAGCCGCGCCGCGTTCACCGGCTGTTCCATCGAGCCCGTCGGGGTGGATGGCGAGCGTGTGCCGATAGGCGAGGTGGGCGACGCCTGTCCCTTGGTCAGCCCGTAGATGGCGTTGTTCAGCATCAGCAGGTTGAGGTCGATGTCGCGCCTCAGTGCATGCATCAGGTGATTGCCGCCGATGGAGAGGAAATCGCCGTCGCCGCCGACCACCCAGACGTCGAGAGCGGGCTGCGCCAGCTTCAGGCCGGTGGCGATGGCCGGGGCCCGCCCGTGAATGGTATGGAAGCCGTAGGTGGTCAGGTAATAAGGGAAGCGCGCCGCGCAGCCGATGCCCGACACGAAAGCGACTTCGTGCGGCGGGCGGCCGATCTGCGCGAGCGCCGTGCGCACCGCCTTGAGGATGGCGTAGTCGCCGCAGCCCGGACACCAGCGCACCTCCTGGTCGGAGATGAAGTCGGCCGCCTTGAAGGGAATGGTATTCATGCCGCGGCCTCCTTGAGGCGGAGTTCCAGTTGCGCCTTGATGTCGGCGACGCGGAACGGCTGGCCGGTCACCTGGCCGAGCGCTTCCACGGGTGTCAGGTAGGTTGCCCTCAGCAGCAGCGCCATCTGGCCGGAATTCAGTTCGGCGCAGACCACCCGCTCGAAGCGCGAGAGGATTTCTCCTACGCCCCGCGGGAACGGCCAGAGCTGGCGGAGATGCAGATGGCCGACGGCCCGTCCCGCGGCGTTGAGATCCTGCACCGCCTGGCGGATGGCGCCCCATGTGGAGCCCCAGCCGATGACGAGCAGCTCGCCCGACTCGACGCCGGTCTCGATGCTGGCGGGCGGGCGCCGCCCGGAGATGCGTTCGATCTTGTCTGCGCGCAGGCGCGTCATCTCGGCATGGTTGCCCGGGTCGTAGGAGATGTGGCCGCTGCCCGCCGCCTTCTCCAGCCCGCCGATGCGGTGGGCGAGACCTGGCGTCCCCGGCGAAACCCACGGCCGCGACAGGCTGCCCGGGTCCCGCATATAGGGGTTGAAATCCTCCGGCCCCGGAAGCCCGGGCCGCGCGATCGGTTGCATGCGTTCGAGCTCGGGCGGAGACCAGCGCGTCACCGCGTTGGCCAGATAGGCATCGGAGAGCACGATGACCGGCGTCATCGCTTCCGTGGCGATGCGCGCCGCTTCGATGGCCGTGTCATAGCATTCCGATGGGGTGGCGGGCGCCAGGACGGGGCAGGGGGCCTCCCCATGCCGTCCAAGGATGGCCATGGTCAGGTCCGACTGCTCCGGCTTGGTCGGCATGCCGGTCGATGGCCCGGCCCGCTGCACGTCGAATACCAGCAGCGGCAACTCCGCCGCCACCGCCAGTCCAAGCGCCTCGGTCTTGAGCGCGAGACCCGGGCCGGAGGAGGCGGTCACGCCGATAGCGCCGCCATAGGACGCGCCGATGGCCGCGCAGGCCGCCGCGATCTCGTCCTCCGCCTGGAATGTCTTCACGCCCGAGCCGGGCCTGGCGAGGGAATGCAGCAGGGCCGAGGCCGGCGTGATCGGATAGGAACAGTAGATGACGTCGCGGCCCGAAAGCTCCGCTGCTGCGGAAATTCCGCGCGCCATGGCCTCGGTGCCGGAAATGATCTCGTCACTCGCCGCGGCGGCGGCGGGTTGCGCCGGAGGGCTGGTAACGATGGCCAGCTCCATGGTTTCGCCATAGGCGTGGCCGGCGTCGAGCGCGGCCAGATTGGCGTCGCGCGTCTGCGGGTCCTTGCCGAACTTGGCGGCTATCCAGTAGCGCGTCTCGGTCCGGTCCTGCCCGAACATCCACAGCACCAGGCCGAGCACCCAGAAGTTCTTCGATCGTCCGGACTGCTTGCGGCCGATCTCCAGATGCGAGACCGCTTCCAGCGTGCGCCTGGTGATGTCGATGGAAAATACGCGGTAGCTGCCGAGCGAGCCGTCTTCCAGCGGATTGGAGGCGGCTCCCGCTTTTTTCAGGCCCCGGTTGTCGAAGGCGCCTTCGTCCACGATGACGGTGCCGCCCGGGCGGAGCTGGTTGAGATTGGTGACCAGCGCCGCCGGGTTGAAGGCCACCAGCACGTCGGCCTCGTCGCCATGAGTCAGCACATCGCCGCTGCCGAACTGGATCTGGTAGGCCGAAACGCCGAAGGTGGTGCCCGCGGGCGCCCGGATTTCGGCCGGGAAATCGGGAAACGTCATGAACCCCGCTCCGGCTCTTGCCGCGGACCGGGTGAACTGCAGACCGGTGAGCTGGATGCCGTCGCCGCTGTCGCCGGCGAAGCGCACGACCGCCGGCGCGGCGGACGGGGATGCCGGTCTGGTGGCCGTGGTGGTCATGGGTCTGGCTCCGGATCAGGCGGCTTCGGTGGCCGGTTCGGGACTGAGCAGGTCGAGCTTGCCGGGCTTGCCGCACCACTCGTCCGCTTCGTCCAGAGGCGGTTTCTTCGTGGTGATGTTGGGCCACAGGGCGGCATATCTGGTGTTGATCTCCACCCATTTGTCGGCGCCGGGCTCGCTGTCCGCGACAATCGCTTCCGCCGGGCATTCCGGTTCGCACACGCCGCAGTCGATGCACTCCGCCGGGTCGATCACCAGCATGTTCTCGCCCTCGTAGAAGCAATCCACCGGGCAGACTTCGACGCAGTCGGTGTATTTGCAGCGGATGCAGGCTTCGGTGACGGCGTAGGTCATGAGGACGATTCCCGTGCGGCGTTGCGGCTTCCGCGCGACTACACCGGACGGGCGTCGGGGCGTCAGTCAACTAGTTGCCATTCGCCATGCACCCGGTCGAAAAAATTTGTTCAGATGCAGTGACAACTAATTGCTATCGCGGTTGCGAAGGCGTCCGCAGTCTGGTGCGCATTGCAACGCCGGGTCTGCGCGTCATGCGCATTTATCCCGGAATTCTGCGGAGAACCGCCCGATGGACGCGAGCAGCGGAGAGATGCCGAGGGAACTGCGGCTTGCCCGGGACCGCAAGTCCCTGACGGTCGCCTGGGAAGACGGTTCGCGCTCGATCCTGCCGGCATGCGTGCTGCGCCGCCATGGCCGCTCCGCCGACGCGGTGCGTGCGCGGCTCGACGGCCGCGCCGGTGAGATCGCGGCCGATCTCTCCATAACCGCCGTGGAGCCAGTTGGCGCCTACGCCGTCAACATCGCTTTCTCCGACGGCTATCGCAGAGGCATCTATCCCTGGGCCTACCTCGCGCGGATGGCCGCAACCCTTGAGCAGGAGCGCCCGGAAACGCCCAGCGCCTGACCGGGACAACACGGAAGACACGAAAAATGGCTATGGACGATATCGCGGAAGGCATTTCGAGCGTCGAATGCGACGTGCTGGTCATCGGCGGCGGAACGGCCGGTCCGATGGCGGCGCTGAAGGCGAAAAAGCAAAATCCGGAAGCCCGCGTCATCCTTCTCGAGAAGGCGAACGTCAAGCGCTCGGGCGCCATCTCCATGGGCATGGACGGTCTCAACAACGCCGTCATCCCCGGTCACGCCACGCCCGAGCAGTACACCAAGGAAATCACCATCGCCAACGACGGCATCTGCAATCAGAAGGCCGTCTATAAATACGCCCAGGGCTGCTACAAGATCATCCAGGAGCTGGACAGTTTCGGCATCCGCTTCCTGAAGGACGAGAACGGCGAGTTCGACGTCAAGAAGGTGCACCATATCGGCACCTACGTGCTGCCGATGCCCAACGGCGATACCGTGAAGAAGGCGCTTTACCGCCAGCTCCGCCGCGCCCGCCTGCTCATTTCCAACCGCTACATGGCGACGCGTCTGCTGACCGGCAAGGACGGCCGCGTGGCCGGCGCCGTCGCAGTCAATACGCGCACCGCGGAGTTCCTGGTCATCCGTGCCAAGGCCGTGGTCCTGAGCATGGGCGCCGCGGGCCGTCTCGGATTGCCGACCTCGGGCTACCTGTTCGGTACCTACGAGAACGCCACCAACTCCGGCGATGGCTACGCCATGGCCTATCACGCGGGCGCCGCTCTCGCGAACCTGGAGTGTTACCAGATCAATCCGCTGATCAAGGACTACAACGGTCCCGCCTGCGCCTATGTGGCCGGGCCCTTCGGCGCCTATACGGCCAACAACGAAGGCAGCCGCTTCATCGAGTGCGACTATTGGTCGGGTCAGATGATGCAGGAGTTCTACAACGAGCTGCAGTCGGGCAAGGGTCCGGTGTTCCTGAAGATGAACCACCTGCACGAGAAGACCGTCAACGAGATCGAGCGGACCCTGCACAATGTCGAGCGCCCGACCCGCGGCCGTTTCCACGAGAATCGCAGCATCAGCTACCACAGGGAAATGGTGGAGATGCACATCTCGGAAATCGGCTTCTGCTCCGGTCACAGCGCGTCCGGCGTCTTCGTCGACGAGAATGCCCGCACCACGGTCCCCGGCCTCTACGCCGCCGGAGACATGGCAAGCGTGCCGCATAACTACATGCTCGGCGCTTTCACCAACGGCTCCTTCGCCGGGGAAGATGCCATGGCCTTCGCCGCCGGCAACGATTTCGCCGATTACGACGACGAAGTCATCGCCGGGGAACAGGAATGGGTAAAGGCGACCGTCTCGCGCGAGGACGGCATCCCGCCGAACCAGGTGGAATACAAGACCCGCCGGCTGGTGAACGATTACCTGCAGCCACCCAAGGTGACGCGCAAGATGCAGCTTGCCCAGGACCGGTTCGCCGAGACCCGCCAGGACATGGACAACGCCATGTTCGTCACCAACGCCCACCAGCTCATGCGGGCGCTGGAGGTCCGCTCCATCATGGACTGCGCCGACATGGCGGCCTTTTCCTCGCTCTATCGTACGGAGAGCCGCTGGGGCCTCTACCACAGCCGCACCGACTATCCCGAGCGGGACAACGACAACTGGTTCTGCCACACGCTGCTGTCGAAGAAGGATGGCAAGATGGTCTGCGAGAAGCGCGACGTGGATCCCTACATCGTTCCGATCGCCGACGATGAGCGCGACCTCTACGACAAGCAGCGCATCAAGGTGCACGCCTGAGCCCGGCCAATCGAACAACGGAGACGAACAATGCCTGTAGCCAACACCCCGACCACCGTTCCCGTTGTCGTGGACGACGCCAAGTGCATCGCCGACAAGGGCTGCACCGTTTGCGTGGACGTGTGTCCGCTCGACGTGCTGCGCATCTCCGAGATGAGCGGCAAGGCCTACATGAAATACGACGAATGCTGGTATTGCATGCCCTGCGAGGCCGACTGCCCGACCGGCGCCGTCAAGGTCAACATCCCCTACCTGCTTCGCTAGGGGGGAGGCCATGTCCGAGCTGTTCGAGACCTATACCGACATCGATGAACTGGCCGAGGGCCTCGGCGATGCCGATCCGTCTGTCCGCCAGGTCGCGGTCATGGACCTTGCCGACAGCGCGGACCCCGCGGCTATCCCCCATCTGGCCGGCGCGCTCGGGGATTCCGCGCCGGAAGTGCGCCAGCAGGCAGCCATCGCCCTGGGCGAATTCGACGGTCCGGACACCGCCGCCGCGCTGGCCAGGGCCCTGGTCGACACCGACGAGGGCGTGGCCAGGGCAGCGGCCGATTCCATGGCCGAACTGAAGGATCCCGCCTCCGCCGATCCGATTTATCCCCTTGTTGCGAACGGCAGCGCCTTCGTGCGCATGTCCGCCCTGCGCGCCCTGAAGGAGTTGCGCCGCAACGAGTCCCTGAAGCCGGCCCTTGCCGCTCTCGAGGACAGCGACCCCGGCGTCCGCGTCCAGGCCGTGGGCGTCATCGGCTTCCTCCAGCTCGAGGAGGCATTGCCCGCGCTCAAGTCGGCGACCATGGACGACGATCCCATGGTGCGGCGCGCAGCCATCAGCGCCCTCGGTTTCTCCAAGGCCACTCATGCCGGCGAGGCGCTGGTCTCCGCGCTTGCGGACAAGGACTGGATGGTCCGCGAAATGGCCGCGGAGACGTTGGGCAAGAGCAAGCTGGGGGCCGGCGAGGGGGAACTGATGAAGCTGCTGGCGGACGAGTATTGGCAGGTGCGCCTCAAGGCCGCCCGCACGCTGGGCAAGTATGGTTCCGTGAAAGCCATCCCCATGATAGGGCCGTTCCTCGGCCATGACGTATCGAATCTGCGCAAGGAGGCAGCCGGCGCTCTCGGCGAGATCGGCCATGCTTCCGCGCTTCCCTATCTCACGCCCTATGCCGACGACCCCGACCCGGACGTGCGCAAGAACGTCCGCTGGGCCATGGAGCGCCTTGGCGGCTCGGCGGAGGCGGCCGGCTGAAATGTGAGGAAAGCCGAGAGGATGGTGACACGCGTTCCGACATCCGGCGCCGCTGCCGTCCTCCCGGAGAGCGAGGAGGGCAAGGTCCTTCCCATCGATGCCGCCGGCAAGCCGGCAAAAGGCGAGGCGCGCTGCGCCCGCACGCCGAAATATGTCGTCATTCGCGACTGGCTGACCGACCGCATACTCGGTGGTCATTTCGCCCGCGGGGAACAGCTCCCCAGCGAGCACGACCTGATGGCGCAGTTCTCCGTCAGCCGGGTAACCGCGCGCCAGGCCCTCAATTCCCTGCGCGAGTTCGGTCTCATCGAAAGCCGGCCCGGCAAGGGCTACTTCGTGCGCCAGCTTACCGCCGTCCACCAGTTGGAGCGGCTGGAAGGCTTCGGCGAGATGATGGCGCCGCTCGGCGTCGAGACCAGCAATGACGTCATAGACCTGCGCGAGGTTCCCGCCACCGACAAGTCGCTTATCAGGGCGCTCGCGCTGGAGCCCGGCGAGCCGGTGACGCGCATAGCCCGCCTGCGGCTCGCCGGCGGTGTGGCCATGTCTCTCGACATCAGCTACTTCCCCCTGGATATCGGCCGCAAGCTGACCCAGCTCGACCTTGCCCGAACGGATGTATTTTCCCTGCTGGAGCGGCGGCTGAACATCGAGCTGAGTTATGCCGACCTGGAGATCGACGTGGTGCCTGCCGATGAGCGCCACGCCAGCTTCCTCGGCACTTCCAGGGGCAGCCCCGTGATCCGCGTCCGCCGTCTCACCCACGACATCATCGGACGGCCCATCGACTTCGAGTATCTCTACAGCCGCATAGAGACCCTGCGCTTCAAGGCGCGCATCACCCGCTACTAGTAAGCTGACTCGCTTGGAGCCGTGTTCCGTGCACTGGCCATTCATTGGGCAGTGGCGAAGCTGCTCCGTACACGCCAGTTTTCCGCGTTTTTCCCGCTCCGATCGGGGATCGGCCGGGCCTGTATTATCGTCGAGGCGGAACAGGTGATTGCTTTTTGTGCACTGCGATAGCTTGCCGCCCAGACGGACATCAGCGGGGCCCTTCGGGTGCTCGCCGGCCAGCCTCCAAAAGTTACGAATCTCTGAACAATCTCTGTGACTTCAACGAAATCACCCGTCTCTTTGGGCGGTTTGGCACGGCAGTTGCGCTTCTTGATGGGCAGAAACAGACAAGTCAGCGCCAGGACAAGGAGTCTTCAAAATGCTGAGCCACAGGCCCTTCCTCGCGGGTTTTGCGCTACTCGCCTTCACCGCTCTTCCAGCCAAGGCCGAAACGATCAAGATCGCCATCGGTCACCAGAGCATGTGCACCGACACCTACACCGCCGGCATCGTCGTGAAGGAGATGAAGCTGCTGGAAAAACACTTGCCCAAGGACGGCAAGTACAAGGACGCGAAATACGAAATCAGCTGGAGCGACTACAGCTCGGGCGGTCCCATCACCAACCAGATGCTCGCCAACAAGCTGAATATCGGCGTCATGGGCGACTATCCGCTCATCGTCAACGGCGCCAAGTTCCAGGAAACCCAGTCCCTGCGCACCCTCTACGTCGCGGGCACCGGCTACAACCTCAAGGGCTCGGGCAACGCCATCGTGGTGCCCGTCAGTTCCGACCTCTATCACATCAACGACCTGAAGGGGAAAGCCGTCTCCACGCCGGTCGGCAGCGCCGCCTGGGGCATGCTGCTCAAGGCGATGCAGGACGCCAAGATCACCTCGGCCGACTATGAGCTGAAGAACCAGAGCCCGGCGGTCGGCGCGGCCAACATCGCCGCCGGCAAGATCGACGCCCACTCCGACTTCTGCCCCTGGTCCGAGATCATGGAGTTCCGCGGCACCGGCCGGAAGATCTTCGATGGCTCGGAGGCCGGCGTTCCCTACCTGCACGGCGTCGTCGTCCGCAAGGACTTCGCCGAGCAGTATCCGGAAGTCGTCACCGCCTTCATCAAGGCCGTCTACGATGCCGGCAAGTGGATCGAGGCCAATCCCATCGAGGCTACCGACCTGATGGAGAAGTGGACGGGCGTGGAGAAGGAGGTGCTCTATCTCTATTTCTCCAAGGGCGGCCACCTGACGCTCGATCCGACCATCAAGGACAAGTGGATCGATGCGCTCAAGTTCGACCACACCGTCCTAGTCAAGGAGAAGGCGATTCCGCCGCTCGACTTCAAGGCGTGGATCACCGAGGACTACGTCAAGGCGGCCTACAAGGACCTCGGCGCCGATTACGCCGCGGAAAAGGGGAAGATCGTCGATCCCCTCGCCGCCAATGCCGGGCTTCCCTTCGAGATCTGGCACGCCCGCGACGGCATCCTCACCTATCCCGACATGAAGGCCTTCCTCAAGGCCGTGGCCGAGTTCCGCGCTACCGGCGCCAAGCTCAACTCGACCTATGTCTACGACAAGGAGACTGGCCTGAAGCTGTTCGGCAAGACGGCCTTTTACGTTCAGGACAGCAAGGGCGAGTTCTCCACCTTCCTGCGCAAGAAGGAGGCGGAGGCCTATGCCACCAAGATCGGAGGCAAGGTGATCGGCTTTGAGGAGGCCATTGCCAGCGCCGCGTCCTGATCCTTCACGCTACGCCGGCCCCGGGTCCGATCATTTCGGCCCGGGGCCGAAATCGACAAGAAACGACGCTTGAGGGGAAAGGCAATGACCGCGGAGACAGCCGAAAGGATCAACGCAGAACGGGACCGCCCGGCGGGGATTGCCCTGGCCGCGCGCCCGGCTTCCGGCCTAGGCACGTCTTCCAGGCAAGGCGCGGCTTCCGGCCAAGGCATGTCTTCCGGCGGTGCGGCCGCGCCCCATGACGCACATCAGGAGGCCGCGCCGCCCGCCCCGCGCCGCTTCGGCCTGAAGCGCGGCGAGATCGCCGGTGTCGCGCGCACCGTGGGTCTCGGCGCGCTTTCCCTGTTCCTCGGTGTCGCCTGGTGGCATTGGGCCACCTCGGTCGACCTGGACTGGTATATCAATTTCGAGAACGTCCCGGCGCCGCTTGCGGTGTGGCAGTCCTTCGTCGCACAGCTCGCGGGCAGCGAGTTCTATATCCACGTCGCGGTCAGCATGCGCCGGATTCTCATCGGCTATGCCCTGGC